>NZ_JAKEVK010000015.1:0-48462 GCF_022398435.1 Pseudoalteromonas sp. Isolate6
GTAAATTACAAATATAATCAAATAACTGCGATTAGTGCCCTGTGACGGAGGCAGCTAGTTTTAAATAGTCAGCTCTCTATGTCTTTGAATATCATACCCCTGCGCATACTGCGGGTGGCTAAAAAGATTTCTCCAAGCAAAGAGACAAATGCGCCAATGAGCAGCACCATAGCGGCGATAAAACAAGACGATAAAGTAATGCCTAATGGCATACTGTACAAGTGTGACATGAACAGTAGCATAACCACTGCACATACAAGCAACGCACTGAGTACACTCATGCTAAATGCAACGTGAATAAAGCGAGACCGTTTTAGCAGTGCACGCATTTCTCGACTAAAGTGCATTTTTAGCTCTTCATCTTGCGTGGTATTGATCTTTCGGTCAAGTAAACGAGCTCTATCTGTGATCCGTGCTAAACGGTTTGATAGCACTCCTAAGGTCGCAGCAATACCCGTAATTAAAAATACAGGGGCAACGGCGGTTTGGATAACTTTGGCCATCGTGAGAATGCTAACGACTTCTGGATTCATATAGTTACCTCGTTAATTCCAGTTTAGTTTTGATAAAGTGTTGGGTTGCTCACCGATGAGGGTTTGCATCACTTGGTTATGCTCATCAAGCAAGATGACTCTTGGAATGCCTTTGTTGGCATACGTGTTGTAAATATCTCGATTGGGATCGGCAACAAGATGTATGGGCAATTGCATGGCTTCGTTGAATTGCTCAAGCGTAGTGTTATTTTCTTCTCGGCCGATGGCAACGATGGTTAAATCTGCTTGGGTGAGTAGTTCCGATTGTTTTAGTTCGCTCAATAGACGCTGCGAATCAGAGCACCACGTCGCGAATAAAATTACGAGTTTTTTGTGTTTAGTATCGAACCGAATGGTTTGGTTTTTTATATCCGTAAATTGCAAGTGCTTGAAGATGTCACCGGTATGGATGTAGGTCTGATAGTCATCAGCTGCTTGTGGTAGCGCCTCGTTTGAGGCTTTACAGCCACTTAATCCGGAAGTGAGTACAGTACTGAGTAGTAACATTTTTATTGTTGTTTTCATGTCTATTCCTTGTTGCCGTGTCAGTGTTTTTGAAGTCTTGCACGCATTTCAGTATATTGCCCCACTTAGATGATTTCTTAAAGTCCAATTTCTTGTAGCCGTAGATATGATTTACCTTTCTTTATTTGGGCTTGCTTTTATTGCTGCAACCCTATTACCTGCGTCGTCTGAGCTAGCACTGAGTGGGCTTGTTGCGAAACAACAGGGCGAACTGGTTTGGTTATGGCTGGCCGCTACAGCGGGAAATTTACTTGGTAGCTGTATTAACTATTATCTTGGTTGGTTTATCGTTAAATGGCGGGATAGGCGCTGGTTTCCAGTTTCTCAAAAGCAGTACGATAAGGCTTGTGGGTTGTTTAATCGTTACGGTAAGTTTTCATTGCTATTTGCTTGGCTGCCCATAGTCGGTGATCCTTTAACTGTGGTCGCTGGATCTTTGCGGACCTCTTTTGGGTGGTTTTTTGTGTTAGTCGCGCTCGGTAAAGGTACCCGTTATGCTCTAGTGATCTACCTTGCTCTTCAGGTGGCTTCATAAGCTCTGAAGGCAAGGAGGGAACTACCAGTGTCAGCTCGCTTAGTTCCTGTGCCAATCAAGTGTGAGCGACACTGAGTCAGCGAAACGCAAAGCGTGTGGCTTATCTACGGTGACTTTTGCATAGGTCACGTCTTGATGTTGATGACATTCAGCGAGTATGTCAGCCACTAACTTCTCAAGTAACAAAAAGTGGCCTTCTTCTACTCGCGTGATGACCGCTTTAGTTACCGTTTTGTAATTAAGCGCATGGGCCACGTTATCATGATCTAAACATGCCGTATCAGCTGGGTAGTGAATTTCAATATTGATCACGACATCTTGCTTTTTCTCCCGCTCTTCGGGATTAAAACCAATAAAGGTACGTAATCTTAAATTTGTCACCTTGATAATGGCATTCGACATAGCGTGTTTATCCTTTCACTAACTGTAAAAACTCGTTGCGGGTTTTGGGGTCGCTTCTAAAGTTACCAAGCATGACTGACGTTCGCATGCTAGAGTTTTGTTTTTCAACTCCACGCATCATCATACACATATGTTTGGCTTCAACGATCACGCCAACGCCTTTTGCGCCAGTGACTTCCTCAACGGCCTTGGCGATTTGATGAGTTAGCTGTTCTTGGATTTGAAATCGACGGGCAAACATATCAACAATTCGGGCAAATTTAGATAAGCCAAGCACTTTACCGCTAGGTATATAAGCAATGTGGCAACGACCAACGAAAGGTAGAAGGTGGTGCTCACACATAGAGTACAATTCTATATCTTGGACCAGCACCATATCATCGGCATCCGAGCTGAATACCGCGTTATTGGTGATTTCATCCAGTGTTTGACGGTAACCCTGAGTCAGATATTCCATCGCTTTCGCTGCGCGCTTTGGTGTGTCTAATAACCCTTCGCGGTCTGCATCTTCACCCACGGCTTCAATAATCGTTTTATAACTCTGTTGTAATTTGTCTTGCATAATGCGTTACCTCAAATGGCGGCCACCGTCGATTTGTACCGTGCGTCCTGTCATATAGTTGCTAGAGAGTATCATGTCGACACTATTGATAACTTCTTTGCTACCAGGCTCAATTCCCATAATAGACTTTTTCAAAGTTTTTGCCTTGTACTCATCACTATCGTCTTGATTAAAGATGATGAGAGAAGGTGCGATGCTATTCACTTTGACTTTAGGTGCAAACTTAGCGGCAAATGACCGAGTTAAGTTATCTAATGCAGCTTTGCTAGCGGCATAGGCAATGTGTTTTGGACTGCCTTTTTCTACTACATAGTCAGTAATATGGATCACATCACTGACGTTATTGTTGGCAGTCAATAAATCGCTCAAGGCATGATTGATCAAATAAGGGACTTTAGCGTGGATCCGCATCATATTATCGAATAATGCTGAAAAATCAGGGTTGTTAGCTTCACAATCCCAGCTCGATGCATTGTGGATGATAGCACTGAGGGTGCTGGTATGAGCACGAATTTGATTGTTGAGCTGCGTGATTGCTTCTGGCTCGTCAAAATCAGCCTTGATACAAATGGCACCTAGCGATTCTAGTTCATCGATAATTTGGTGTCTGGTGCGATACGTCAGTATGACGGCTTGCTGTTTAGCGAGAAAGTGTTTCACCAAAGCAAGTCCAATGCGCTGTGCGCCACCAGTAATTAAAATAGGTGCAGCTGCTGGGCTCATAAGTTAATCACCTTGTGAATTGAGAGGTTAGGGGGCAGGATGAATAATTAACTAGTTATCTCCTGCCAACAATACTATTGTTCGTCGTATACCGTAGGAATTGGTTGACGCTTGTGTTGTGTACGCTGATAGATGGCAATAAGTTTGTCGCTCACTTCGCTACTAACGGGCTTACCTTCAAGAAAGTCATCAATATTGTCATAGCTTAGTCCCAGCGCTTCTTCGTCAGAAAGGCCTGGGCGGTCGCACTCAAGATCGGCTGTTGGCACTTTATGTACTAATCCAGCAGGTGCTCCGAGAAAAGCAGCTAGTGCGCGAACTTGGCGCTTTGACAAGCCAAATAAGGGCGCTAAGTCGCAGGCGCCGTCACCAAACTTGGTGTAAAAGCCGGTGATGTTTTCAGCGCTATGATCGGTGCCGACCACTAAACCACGAGTCAGGCCAGCGATTTCATACTGCGCAACCATGCGCTGGCGTGCTTTTACATTTCCTTTAATAAAATCCACGCTGGCTTGTGAAGGCAGTGATATGCTTCCACCCGCCATAGCAGCGAGCGCCTGCTCGTGCATGGCATCAGCTGCAGGTTTGATATTGACTGTTAAGCGCTGACTAGGTTGGATAAACTCAAGTGCTAGTTGAGCTTCATCTTCATCAGCTTGAACACCATACGGCAAGCGCATAGCAATAAATTTATAAGCCCCGGTATCATGTTCAGCATTAAGCTCATCAATAGCTAGCTGGCATAGACGGCCGCAGGTTGAAGAGTCAACCCCTCCGCTTATGCCGAGCACAAGGGTGAAGCAGCCAGAGGCTTGTAATCGTGCTTTTAAAAATGAGACACGTCGTTTGACTTCAAATTCTGGGTCAATAATTGGCTGAACTTTCATTTCGGCCATGATTGCTTCACGCATACTGGTTCCTCAATACTATCGGGGCGACAAACCTCTATTATGTTGGTGCTGACGCGCTTTTTAAAGCCCTAAATGTGCTTTGATGGTGGCGAGTTCTTGCTTTAATTGTTCAATTTCTGCAATCAAGCTTTCGATTTCACTGTCATTTTGTGTGCCTGCTAAAGATTCTGCTGAGGTGACTGCAGGTTCAACTACTTGATCGCCAAACAAATGTTGATATCGACTTTCTCGTTTTCCAGGCTCTCTGGCGAGCTTAACCACATAATCATGTTCTTGCATCGCACTTAATGTTGATTCAACATCTTGTACGGAACTAAATTCTGCGAGACGGTTGCTGCGGGTGCGCAGTTCACCGGGGGTTTGTGGGCCACGCAATAACAATAAACAGATAATCGCTTTTTGTTTTGCGTTGACTTTAAGGTGACCAAAATCACTGTTACAAAAACGCTGACTATACTTGTCGACGCGACCTGACAGTGCCTCGTCACAGGTAATTAAGCGTTTTTCTTGTAGGCGGGTCAGTGTGTCTAGTACGTCATTTTGAGAGAGTTCCATCACCGGCTCGCGATTCGATTTTTGATTGCACGCATTGGTAAGGCCGTTGAGTGACATTGGATATTGTTCTGGGGTGGTGACTTGCTTTTCGATTAAGCTACCCAGTACACGTTGCTCTTGAGTATCTAATTGCATCACTTTCCTTATTTTTTGTTGCTAATGAGATGAATAACATCATCTTGATAGTAGCAATATAATACCAATCTTAGCTGTAGCAAAGCGCATGAACTAACTTTGTTGGACTGTAGGCGAAGGCGTCTGAGTTGTTTGCTGTGGTTTTATTTGTAGAAGTTTGGCTTTTAGTGCTTCAAAGTCAATGGGTTTGGTGAGATAGTCATCCATACCTGCATCAAGGCATTTCTCTCTGTCTCCTTGCATCGCATTGGCGGTTAGCGCTACGATCACGCTATGCTGATGGGTTTTTCCAGCAACACCTTGGCGGATTTGCTGTGCTGCTTGATAACCATCCATCACTGGCATCTGGCAATCCATTAAAATCACATCATAAGATTTGCTAGTTGATTGTAAGTGTGCAAGTGCTAACTCCCCATTTTCTTGACAGACCACTTTGGCGCCTAGACGCTCTAACATCGTCATCGCAACGGTTTGGTTTATCCGGTTGTCTTCTACCAATAAGATTGAGCATTCTAACAGGGGGTTAGTGCCGCTTGATGAGTCAGTTTTGGCGTATTTCGGCTTGTCTGGATCTTGATAATCAGAGTTGAAAACCTGAAGCGCTGCATGAGGTGTAATGGGGTAGTATATCTGCTCACAAGAGGAGAATAACGAGAGCGTTTCGCGACTTTGCTGTTCAAAGGCAATCACATGAACGATTTGTTGTTGTGCTAGCTGGGTTTTGAGAGCTTGTTGCATCTTACGCGGCGCAGCATCGAGTAACTTAGCATCCAAAATAACAGCAAGATGTGAGGATGGTTGTTGTAGTTGTGTCATGAGCATATCAAGTTGCTGCATGTGTAAACACGTAATATGCCAAGGCTTCAGTAGTTTACTGTAGTCTTCGTCGGTATCGGTTAAGATATATAGTGTTGAATTGTCTGATTTCTCATGCACGGTAATAGGCTTAGCTTCTGTCAAAAGCACATTGCAGGAAAACGTGCTGCCAACGTGTTCCTTACTAAATGCTTGTAGGTCGCCACCGAGCAATTGCGATAACTGCTTTGCAATGGTGAGACCAAGCCCTGTGCCACCATATTGCCGAGTAGTTGATAAATCAGCTTGGGTAAATGAATCAAACACTTTATTGAGCTTATCCTTTGAAATGCCAATACCGGTATCTTCCACACTGCACCATAGCCAAGTTTGATCGCCCGCTTGTTCGGTATGACAACTTAATGTCACCGAACCATCATGGGTGAATTTAATCGCATTGCTTAACAAGTTATTGAGAATTTGTTTGAGGCGGTTGGGATCCGTTTGCGCGGACTGGATTTTCATACCAGATAAATCGATATGTAGTCGGTTATTGTTGGTATCTGCGGCGTTTACAAACCCTGACAACATACTACTTAGCATCTCGATAAGATCGAACTCGACAAACTCTATCGTTAGTTTACCAGCCTCGATTTTTGAGAAGTCGAGAATATCATTAATGATGGTGAGCAAAGATTTCGCTGAGCCATGCGCCAAAGATAGCTGGTGGTGTTGAGTCGGAGTGAGCTGTGAGTGCATGACGAGCTCAACCATACCCATCACACCATTGAGGGGGGTGCGTATTTCATGACTCATGCTAGCTAAAAACTCAGCTTTCATTTTTGCAGATTGCTCTGCTAAGTCTTTGTCAATGATGGCTTGATTTTTTGCCTTTTGATGTACCTTATTAATAAATAAGCTACCTAACATCGCGGCAATAGATTTTATTAAACGGATATCGCTTTGGCCCCAAGCAGGGCTCACGACGTCATACTCGGCACAGAGTACGCCTAGGTTTTGATTCTTATGGCTGATTGGACAACAGAGCATTGCTTTAATTTCAAAAGGTTCAAGATAAGTTGTGGTCAGAGCCATCGTTGCTGGATGGGTTTTTGCTTGCTCAGCTGCGATTAATTGGCCTTTTTCGATTTCACTAAAGAACTCAGACGCTATCGCTTTTCGCCAAGGGGGAAAATGTTCAAGACTATCTGCGGTTGCATGCGAAAAACACACGGGTATTAAGAGGTTTTTATCATCGTTAAACTGCCAAATACTAACTCTATTGACCTCAGCTCCTTTTTTACAAGCGTCTGCGCATAGTGATAAGGCCTGATTTAGGTGGTTATTTAAAATGGCTTCATGTGAGCTCAAATAAGCAAGCAGCTCATTGTTTTTGGCAAACTTATCGTGTTCTATCTCCATCATCTTTCGTTTATGAATATTTTGAATCGAACCAAAAATGTGGGTAGTGCGTTTGCCACGGCGAATAGCGCGCGCTTTCACCAACACCCAAAGTTTACGAATATCGTGCGTCTGGATGATAAATTCTTCTTCAAACTCATGGCCTGTTTTTATCAAGTCATCCACACAGTCTTGCAAACGCTTTCTGTGCAAACCGGCTTTAAAAAATTCAGTAGTGTTCATCCAAGTAGGTTGAAACTGTCTTGGTACGCAAAAAATATTACGGGTGACGTCTGACCAAATAATATCTCGGGTTTTGATGTTGATTTCCCAAGCACCAACTTCAGCAAGCATACCCATATTGGTAAGCGACAGCGCATTGCGCTGGAGTTGCGATAGGAGTTGATTTATAAAGATAAATGCGCCAACAACGATAATAATAAGTGCGATGATGGCGAGGCGAAAAGGCCACACTGCGGTTGCTTCTGGATGCCAGCCTATACGAGGCACCGCATAAAGCGCCCACTCACCTGAGGGGACGTTAACCTTAAAAGAGATAGGCGCGAGCGCATGAATATCGGGATTGCCGTAAAAATAATCTCCCTCTCGGCCTTTGCCATCGACGCCTTGAATTGCAATGAGATATTGACTTTCAAGAGCAGTAAAGTTCGCTTGTTGATAGAGGTTATCCATATCGAGTACAACAGAGAGCAGTCCCCAGAACTGAGTTTTTTCAGTGTAGACAGGAACTCTAGCAATTAACCCTGTGCCACCCTGAATCAATTCTAGAGGTCCTGCCATCACGATTTCACGACTCTCTTTGGCGAGTAACGCACCGTATTTTTGTGTGGGATGAGTTTGATAGTCTAGGCCTACGGCTTTTTCATTGCCTTTCAAAGGGTAGATGTAATCGAGCCGCATACCTGGCGCCGCCCCGATGTTTCGCAGAATTTGACTGCTGTCGAAAAGTGGTCTCGCGAGCTGTTCGAAGCGAGCTTGAGATAGCTCTGACTGATCTGAAAGTGCAATACCTAACCCTCTGACCAATTGAACATTTTTTGCCAAAATTCCTTCCATTTTGGTACGGTAGACATTTACTTCCTCAGTTGAGCGGCTCTTTTCTATCGCGATTAAGCGGCGATAGTTTACTTGATCAACATACCATGCCACCGCGATGATCACGACTAGCAACAGCCAGAAGCTATATTTTACAAAGCGAAATTTAAGTGGTGATGTTGATAGTTCAGAGATCATGGTGCTTCTGTGTTTAAGATGATGACTTAACTATAGTTCAGTCCTCACAAAGCGAAATCTAATTGACTAAAATAAAACGCTTTAACCTGATTGCCTTATATCTGTGACACAGTCGAGAATATTGGTTTATTGGCTGATGACATGATATATCTTCTAGACATAAATTAGCGCTGAATACATTGTGAAAGGATAGCCATGCTTACTTGGATTAAACGAATTGTTGTTGTACTGCTGTTACTCGTATTATTAGGGACTGCCACTATCTATGGTCTGCTAGCTTTGAGTTTACCTGCGCTTGATGGAAAAGGAAGTGCTACCACGATAGATAGTACCGTGACGATCGCGCGAGATGCGATAGGGCAAGCGGTGGTGTCGGCGGACTCGCGAGCGGATGCATCTTATGGCTTAGGTTTTGCGCATGGTCAAGATCGCTTTTTTCAAATGGATTTATTGCGCCGTAATGCGGCAGGTGAGTTGAGTGAGTTGTTCGGCTCAGCAGCAATAAATCTTGATGAAAGCATGCGATTTCATCAGTTTAGGAAGCGGGCAAAGCTTATTGTGATGTCTTTACCGGAATCATATCAACTAATGCTTGAACGTTACACGCAAGGCGTAAATGATGGTCGGGCGCAGTCTGGATTTACTAGCTTTGAGTATTTGTTACTTGGAGCTACGCCAAAACCTTGGCTGCCAGAGGATAGTTTGCTGGTTATTTTCAGTATGTATTTAGATCTACAAACGGCAAACTTTGAACGCGATGAAGCTTTGATAGCTCTTAAGCAGCAGTACGGTCAAGGTATGCTCGATTTCATTTTGCAGCCCAGTCACCATCAAGCTGCGTTGGATGGCAGTGTAATAACCGCACCAACTGCTGCAATTCCGGTTATCGAGCCTCAGCTGGCACAACATCAACCCTCGCATATTGAAGATATACCACTTTATGGTAGTAATAACTGGGCGGTAACTGGTGCGCTAACGAAAACGGGAGCAGCAATGTTATCGGACGATATGCATTTGGGCTTAACCGTGCCATCAATTTGGTATCGCGCACAGCTAAACTATCAGGAGCGAGGCAAAGAGGTACAAGTAACAGGTGTGTCTTTACCTGGTGCACCTGCTATTGTTGTTGGTAGCAATCATCACATCGCATGGGGGTTTACGAATGGCTATTTAGATGCTGCCGATTGGGTTGAACTTAATAGCGACACCAAAACACAGCAGATTGCTGAAGAGATTATGTTACCCAGCGGTGAGGTGCATACCTATCAGTTGGAAATGAGTGCCTTTGGCCCAGTAAAACAGGTAGGTGATAAAAAGTTCGCGCTCAGCTGGGTTGCGCACCAGCCTTATGCAGTCAATTTAGAGCTTTTACAGTTTGAGCTGTTTTCTGAAGTTGGAGAAGCGACTGCGCACGCAAAAAATGTTGGCATTCCAGTCCAAAATTTGGTGGTAGTCGATAGTCAAGGTAGTGCTGCGTGGACGCCGATAGGTGCTATTCCCGCTCGCAAGTTTGCTCGTGACACTGCGCTGAAGCAGGAAGAATATGAATCTGCTTGGCAAAACAACGAGCGCATTCGCCCGGTGGTACAAAACCCAGAAAGCGGTAAGTTATGGACTGCAAACGCTCGAGTTGTGTCTACCGAAGATAATCAGCGCTTTGGGGATGGAGGCTACGCACCGGGAGCGCGTGCAGTACAGATCCGGGACGGTTTGATAAGTAAACAAGTGTTCAGTGAAGCCGATTTTTATCAGTTACAATTGGATAACCAAGCAAAGTTTTTAACGCCGTGGCATGAGCGCTTAGTCAAGTTATTGCAAACGCAAGACTCAACGTCTTTTGAAAAAGACTTAAGGCTACTTAAAGATTGGCAGGGTTGCGCTTGCGCAGATTCGGTTGGCTACACTTTAGTGAAAGCCTATCGTAATGCGTTGATAGACACTCTATATGCGCCGTTAGAGCAATATTTACAAACGCAGAGCTTGTCGCTGAAATCTGTTAAAGGTTATTTCGAACCAGGCCTTTGGCAGCTGTTAACTGAGCAGCCAAATAGCTGGCTTGGCGCGCATAGCAGCTGGAATGAACTCGAGCTGGCAGCATATCAACTCGCTAAGCAAAAACTCAGCGAGCGCTACGGCAGTAATATGGCGGCTTGGCGTTGGGGTGATGTGAATGCACTCAAAGTGCAGCACCCATTCTCCAAACAAATGCCAATGCTCAGTGGGTTATTGGATATGCCAACTACGCAGGCCTTTGGTGATACCTTTATGCCAGCGGTGCAAGGTAAAGCATTTGGTGCGTCACAGCGTTTTATTGCTCAGCCTGGTCACTTAGAAAATGCGATTCTGACGGTTGCTGGTGGCCAAAGTGGACATCCGTTATCGCCATTTTATCGTACTGGGTTTAATGACTATGCCGAAGGGGGAGATACTCCTCTGTTACCAAGCAAAATAACCCATCAGATAGTTATCACACCTAATTCCTCTAAGTAAAATAAATTTATAGAATGTATGAGGGAGTTAACTTACTCCCTCCGATACGCGCAAAATCGGTGCTGCAGTAATCCGGTTTCGTCCAGAGTGTTTGCTGTCATAAAGTGCTGCATCGGCATGTTGAATGATGACCTCAAAAGATTGGCTGGGATCCCAACTGGCAACGCCAAAACTCATGGTGACTTTAAGAATTTCGTTTTCAAAGCTTATGGCTTCAACGGCTCGTCGTAACTTTTCCATACGCTGCATTGCCTCTCCGCAAGAGCAAGGTGCCAGCACGATTAAAAACTCTTCGCCGCCCCAACGAACGGCAATATCCGCAGGGTAAATATGTGCTTTAATCGTTTCGGCCACGCTTTTTAAGATTTGATCTCCTTTGTCATGGCCAAAGGTGTCATTGATTTTTTTGAAGTGGTCAATATCCGCCATTACTAAACATAAAGGAGAGTGAGTAGAGATACAGCTTTCTTTCGCGTGAGTGATAAGCTCGCGCGCATAGCGGCGGTTGAACATTTGTGTGAGTGGGTCGTGTGCAGCGAGTTCTTCTAATTTATCTCTTTGTTGCACCGTCATTTTTCGTATGTGGCTGATCGTATAAATCATGGGTATACCGCATATGAGTACGTTGGCAAAATGCACGTACGGGAGCAACTGTTGATAGCGATATTGATAGGCAATATCACCGAACAACAACTCCAAGGCTGCGAATAGTGTGATCAACACAACGGAATAAATAACGGCATTACGTAACCTGAGTTGGTAATCTAACAACATAAGGCAAGATACTGTCCAGAGGTAGTATTGAAATCCAAGTGACATACCTAAGTAGGCACATACCAGTGTTGCATGTATGGCCACTTCTAGACAGAAAACCCGCAGTGCGATAGAGGGTTTACTCGCATCAATGAGTTTAATTCCGGTGTACCACATCAGCACACTCCACACATTGACCAAAGCGAGTATGTTCACCTCTAGATGCCAAAACACACCTATAAGACCGGCATGTAGCCACATGCAATACAAAGCCACGCGTCGTAATAATGCAAATTTTAATGCTTCTACTTGGTCTGGTTTGCTGTAAGGGTGGTATTTAGTCAAACGTAAGCTCTTGTGGTGTTCACAATAAAATAAGTATAGAAGCTCTATTGTGATTTGCCGTCTATTTGGCCTAAGCTCAGTTTATTCGCTCAGCATTCAGCAAGGTTGGCTGTAGTAGAGTGAGAGAAAGTTAGATAACATAAGCTTTGGAGTTGATATGTCTATAGAAAAAGCGCGGATCACGCTATGTAACTTAGAAAAGTCTGACTACGATCAGGTCAAGTCATTAATGGATGAAGCTTACCCTGATCTTGGTGGTGCTTGGCCTAGTCATACGATATTTAGGTTGATTGACCAGTTTCCTGAGGGACAGATCGGCGTGAAAGATGGCGATCGTATAGTGGGTATTGCGTTGAGTGTTCAAGTTGACTATCAAACCTTTTCTAACCCACATACTTATGAAGATATTGTTGATGCGCATAGCCGAATCTTCAGTGATAGTAATGCCGATGCACTGTACGGACTTGATGTAGTGATAGCCAAAAGCCACCGTGGTCTGCGTCTCGGTCGGCGACTGTATGATGCCCGTAAAGAGCTTTGTCGTCAGTACAACTTACGTGCGATTTTAGCTGGTGGTCGGATCCCGCTTTATAAGCAATTCCGCAGCAGCATGTCGCCAATGGAGTATATAAACAAAGTCGACCATAAAGAATTACACGACCCCATTCTAAGCTTCCAACTTGCCAACGATTTCCAAGTAAAGCGATTGTTGAAACAATATCTACCGGAAGATCAAGACTCCGAAGGCTATGCGACGCTGTTGGAGTGGAATAACATTCTCTTCGAGCCTACCGATACTGTGATCGAAAGTAAAAAAACCATTGTCAGAGTAGGGGCGGTACAGTGGCAAATGCGCCGGGTGGAATCGGTAGAGGAGCTCATGCAACAGGTAGAGTATTTTGTGGACACAGTCTCTGATTATCAAAGTGACTTTATCCTGTTTCCTGAATTTTTTAACGCGCCCCTAATGGGCCTTGGAAGCTATAAAAATCAGACCGAAGCTATCCGAGCATTAGCAACGTATACAGAGCAGTTTAGAGCCGCTATGTCGCAAATGGCGATTGAGTACAATGCCAATATTATCACGGGCTCTATGCCGCTACTTGAGGGCGATAAACTTTATAACGTCAGTTACTTGTGTCACCGCTCCGGCAAAGTGGATGAACAACGTAAAATTCATATTACTCCTCACGAAGACTACGATTGGGTTATCAAAGGTGGCGATAAAATTGAAGTGTTCGATACGGATGCGGGCCGAGTGGGGATCCAAGTATGCTACGACGTGGAGTTTCCAGAGCTATCGCGGATCATGGCTGAAAAAGGGCTGGATATTTTGTTTGTACCATTTTGGACTGACACAAAAAACAGCTATTTAAGGGTAAGGCACTGCGCGCAGGCCCGTGCGGTTGAAAACGAATGCTACGTTGTTATCGCAGGAAGCGTTGGTAACTTGCCACAGGTAGAAAGCCTAGATGTGCAGTACGCCCAGTCAGCGGTGTTGACGCCATCGGATTTTGCTTTTCCTCATGATGCCGCGCTCAACGAAGCAACACCAAATACAGAGATGCTGTTATTTAGTGACTTAGACTTAGATAAACTCAAAATATTGCATAGTGAAGGAACGGTGCGTAATTTACGAGACCGAAGAAAAGACCTGTATTCTGTGGAGTTGAAACAAAAATAGTATGGCGTGGGTTTATTTAATTATGGCTGGCTTGTTTGAAATAGGGTGGCCCGTTGGTCTGAAAATGGCTCAGCAAGCCGATACTCGTTGGTTAGGTATAGTGATAGCCGTTGGTTTTATGGCCTTGAGTGGTTGGATGTTATGGCTGGCACAAAAACAAATTCCACTGGGTACCTCGTATGCGGTGTGGACGGGTATTGGCGCGGCTGGCACATTCTTAGTGGGTATCTTTTTCTACGGTGACCCAAGTAGTTTTATGCGCTACTTGGGCGTGTTACTTATCATCAGTGGGGTTGTGGTACTTAAGTTAGCATAACCAAAATAGCGGCGATGGCGATGAGTAAGAGTCCCATTGAGTCGCGCTTCCTTACCGGTGCTTTGAGCCATAAGAAAGAGATAAGCAAAGTGAAAAACACTTCGATTTGGCCGAGTGTTTTTACGTACGCTACATGCTCTAGGCTCATTGCACTAAACCAGCCTATAGAACCGATGCAGCTGCTAACACTAATGGCCAGCGTCAGTTTGCGGCGTTGCCACAGTACGCGCCAAGAGTGTGCTTCGCGTATCGTCAAATACATACTCAACATCACAGTTTGGCAAACCAGTACTAACAATAACACCCAGGCTGCACTGTAAGGAAAAGGTAGGCCCGATGCGATACTGGCTTCACGTACCCAAAGAGAAGTGAGCGCGAAGCTTGTTCCACAGGCAAGTCCCACTAGTGCGGTTTTCCCATTGAAAGCACGCAGGCTAAACCCACTTAATAACAACACCGCGATGGCACCAATAAAGACACCAAGCCAACCAAGTAGAGTTAAGCTAGAGCCAAAAAAGAGCACGCCCAAAATTGCCGCCACGAGTGCCTCACTCTTCGCAAGTCCAGCACCTATGGCGTAATTACTCTGCTTAAACAGCACCACCATTAACCCCGTCGCGATGATCTGCATGACACTGGCTCCCAGTACATAGGCAAGAAAATCATTGCTAATGACAAGTGGCCCTGCGGGAGCAATCAGGTAAAGACTCCATAGATATAACCCTGCGAGTGGACTGGCTAGAATAAATCTTGCTAGGGTGACACTGGCTGTGGAGGCGCTTTCACTCAATTTGCTCTGAAAGGCATTTCGCCAAGCCTGAGAAAAAGCAGCTAGCAAGGTGAATAAAATCCACATAAAAACTGTCCCTACAATGCTCAAATGTAAATCAGCATACCGGAACGGAGCTTATCTGGATAAATGAATTATCGTGATAGTGAAAATAATTCATTTACTTAAGGTGATAGCAGATTGCACTACTGACTTGGTACCGCGACAATTTGCCACATGGTTAATTTTAATTATCACGATATGATTAAGATCGATGCTACAAGATTGGGCCATAGGTTCGGGTATCACGTATCCACTTATGGCTTTTCTTTTTAACGCTATTCTGCTCTACTGAGTTGAATAATCAAAAGGTTGAAGGAGTATCTTGTGGGTATACTAATCATCTGTGCAATTCTTGCCATCTTACTACCTTATTTTGCCAAAATTCCTGTGGCAGTGGCGATGAACAAAGAAGGGGGCTATGACAACAAGCACCCACGTGAACAGCAAAAGAAACTGACAGGGCTTGGAGCAAGAGCGCTGGCTGCGCATCAAAACTGCTTTGAATCATTAGCTGTTTTTGCTGTCGCCTTGGCCGTTGCGTTCGGCACCCAAACCTATACTCCTCTGGTCGAATGGCTAGCCATCGGACATATTGTCGCACGAGCACTGTATTGTGTGCTGTATTGGGCGAATATTGATGTGCTGCGTTCTATCGTATGGGCGCTCGGACTTGGCTGTGCCATTGCCATTATTGTTGTGTGTGGTTTGTAGTCGTTCTTTGCGCGACTTTACACTTAGGTCAATTGAATTAACTCTGCTGAAATCTCTTTCACTTCAGCAGAGTTAACCTCCAATTGTGTCAATGCTAAGTTTGCAATACGCACTCGGTATAAATCGATAACCCGATAACCACAGTAATGTGCCATTCTTCTGATCTGGCGATTGAGCCCTTGGCGTAACACTATTCTAAAGCGGTCATGAGCGATTTGTTCAACAGTACAGGGCAGGGTTATTTGCCCCTTCACTGGCACGCCGGCTGCCATTTTAAGGCAAAAATCTGGGTCCAGAGGCTTATCAACTTGCACCTCAT
Source organism: Pseudoalteromonas sp. Isolate6 (assembly GCF_022398435.1). Classification (NCBI taxonomy): domain Bacteria; kingdom Pseudomonadati; phylum Pseudomonadota; class Gammaproteobacteria; order Alteromonadales; family Pseudoalteromonadaceae; genus Pseudoalteromonas; species Pseudoalteromonas sp. Isolate6. Next base: position 15,782 of record NZ_JAKEVK010000015.1, read on the forward strand.
ATTCTTTCTCTTGATGATGGTCTGGGTGGATTAATTGCTGACACAGTGCCCCATCATTGGTGAGGAGTAGTAATCCTCGACTGTCTTTATCTAACCGACCTATTGGATACACACGACATGACTCTGGTAGTACATGGTAGATACTGGCAGGGTCATCTGGGTTTACTTTGCAGTCTATACCAACAGGTTTATGGTAAACAAAGAGTCTTCTCGCTTGTGGCGGCGCGACCGGTTCACCATCGACCATAATGCAATCGGTCAAATTGATATGATCTATGTGATTGGCCAAGCGGCCATTTACAGTCACTCTTGCTGTATCAATTAGGCGAGACGCTTGTCGCCTAGAGCAAACACCGCAGTGGCTGAGATATTTAGCCAAACGCATCGGATAGGACATAGACATTCACATGATCAAAAAGAGATAACAGCGCGTATTGTAGGGCAACAAACTGTTTGGATCTATGCATGGGAGACTATCAATGGCTATTGCGTTTTCAAAGTTAAAACAGCATCAACCACTGCAAAAGGTAATAGTGCATTCCATTGATTTAGCGCTTTATCAAGTCAGCGTGCTTATTAATAACGTGGAATATTATGTCACGGAGGAAAATGGCGAATTTTTAAAAGCACACAACCCGCTGCAAATTCAAAAACGTCTGCTTGATATTAGCTACCTAGAAATGGTGATTAGGCATCAAAGTGCTTATGACGAAATGATAGGGCACCCAGTATCAGCAGATGATAATACGCTGGAAGTACCCTTTGGCCGTAATGACCTACTGTAAGCGTCATATATGTTTTGTGAGCACTTCAGCTATTGCGGTGGCAAAATCGCGTTGGTGAGAAATCCCCAAATCAATCAACCTTGTGTCTTTCAGAGCGCAATCTTGTGGTCTTGTGGCATCGTCACTCGGTTGGCTCAGCGGTACGAGATCTTGCGTCGGTAGCTGCAAAGCCTGCGCCATGACCTGCGCCATTTCATACTTAGTGAATGCTTGATTGCCACTGATATGAATAATCCCACCAAGGCTAGGCTGTGCGATAATATCTTTGAGCGTTAGTGCAATATCACTGACATGGGTTGGGTAGCGAGTAGCCCAGTGGTCGTGACTTGAAGCAGGGGTGGCTAACAGCTGTTTTGCAATAACGGTTACCGCAGATTCTTCCAGCGTTTTTACCTCGCCGTATAAAACTGGCACTCGTACTATGGTGTGTAATGCGCTATCCGCCAGTATGGCACGCTCCGCAGCTTGCTTGGTTTGGCCGTAGAAGTTCACAGGATTAGTGATATCTGTTTCAACGTAAGGTGCTGAGGTGCCGTCAAACACATAGTCAGTACTAATAAAGAAAAATCGAATATCTCTTTTGCGGCAGGCTTGGGCTAAGAACTCGGTTGCTGCAACATTGAGCGCAAGCGTTGCCGCTTGGTCTTGTTCACATTGTTCTGGTCTGCGTTCTGCTGCGGCATGAATAAGTATCTCAGGGCTATGATTATCTAAGAAATCTAAAACCGAATTGTGGTCAGCCAAATCAAGCTTGTGAAGTGGTGCGGCTGCTCGGCTAAAGCCACACCCTAGAATCTCGTGAGTACTACTTAGCTCTTGGCAGAGTGCGCGGCCAAGCAGGCCGGTTGCGCCGGTGATCATAACTTTGGACATAGATTATGGAACCCCTTTTTGAACGAGTCAGTACAGTAGCAAAGGCGAATGAAAAACTACAGGTTTGTGTCGATTTACGTTAAGTTAAATGATGACTAATTAAACAGGGAGCAAGAATGAATAATAAAGTTAAGTTGTTAAGCATGTGCATGTTGTCTACATCAGTAAATGCAACACAGATATTTATGAAAGGAAGTGAATGTCGGCTTGATGAATCGGCTCAGCCAATAGAGTTATTTACCCAAAGTTCTGACTCAATTTATGCAGTTGCAGGCAGAGACCCAAGTAGTAGGCAAGTTCGAAAAGTAGCAGGTGAGTTGAGCGATGATGTAAAGTTGAAGCTATTCGAGATGCTTTCGACTAAAGCGCAAGCTTATCCGCATGGTGTTATCGTAGATAGAGTGGTGCTTAAAGAGCGTCTTAAAGACACCTCTAAAGAAGTGAATGTTTCTGGTCGTATTGTCGCTTACCCAGTTACTACCTGTGAGACTTCGGAAGTCATCACCGCTAAAAACTATGACATGATAACCGCCACATCGTTTTCAGGTAAAACTCAACGAATTACCTTTAACGTGGAAATAGACCCAAACCGGAATGCGTTTGTGCGTAAATCAACGCAAGTTGATGATACGGTAATATCCCAAAAACAAGTCTTTGGTATTGAGTTGGGCGATACCTATGCTGTTGCTGAGAAAAAAGTTGGGCGTTTTACATTAGTTTGGCCACTCAACGCACGGCAAAAGCTTGCAACCATTGGCAGAAATCATGCGTTGCTATTCGAAAATAATCGGTTTGTAGGCTATCAATATGCTTTCAATCTGTTGCCTTCAAGTCTCGCCAATCTCATTAATATTTACGACATTAACCTAGCAAGTCACATTCAAGGCGAAGCCATTGAAATCACAAATGCTGCATTGAGCGAAAAGATGGTAGCAGCTATTAAAAGCGATTTTTCCGGCGCGACATTTTATCAAGAGGGTAAATACACCAAAGAGCCAAAGACTAAGCTTTCTGGCCTAAAGGTTGGTGAATTTAATGTCACCGACCCAGTCGCACTTAGCTGTTATAAAGGTCAAAGTGATATAGACGAGTTTGTAAAGCAGCACCAGCAAAGTCTAGCTCAATGGCAGAACGTGGATGCAAAAACGGTGTTTTACACTGGCTGTAACCAGCTAGTTGAATTAAATAAGCTTGGAAAGGTGACTTCGGTCAAACTACTTGAATCTTGGTCATTATCTAATGCAAATCTAATTGGACTTGCTGATATGAAAAGCGTGCTTTCACCTTGGGAATTTTATGGAGTACGTTATTTAGACCCTGAAAACAAAGCCTCTTTGATAGGAGATATTGAGGACTTTTACGGCACAATTGAGGTCACTGCTAAGCAGTGGGTTGGTCATTTCAAATCTTATGATGGTCAGCTTGTTTCTGCTGAATTTGAGAAGATGTAGAAGTTATCACTCCTACATCTGCATTTTATCTAAGCCGTTTGCTCTGTCAGCGGCTTTTCAGATTGCTTTTCCCAATGCTTGGTTTTTAGGCCAAGTACACCGACAAATACACCAATACCGATAGTAAATAGTGCAATTTGAAGGTACAGGTTGGGTAAGTCTTCGATATTATTCGGATCAAAGCTACCGGCGAGCAGACCCGAGAAGATATTACCAATTGAGTAAGTCAGTACGAAAACCCCCATCATTTGCCCTGCAAAACGCTTGGGAGATAACTTACTTACTGCGCTTAACGCCACAGGGCTTAAGCAAAGCTCACCCACAGTGTGCAGAAAGTAAGTGCTGATCAACCACATTGGCGCCACTTGCAGGCCCTGGGCTGCATATTGGGAAGCGAAAAACATCACAATAAATCCGCTCGCCATGATGATAAGGCCAATCGCACATTTCACGCTATAGGTTGGCGTGATCATCCGCTTAGCCAAGTTAATCCATAGCGCAGCAAAGAAAGGAGATAACACGATAATGAAAAAAGCGTTGGCTGATTGGAACCAAGCGGTTGGAATACTAAAACTGCCTACTAATCTGTCGGTGTAATCGCGGGCAAATAGATTAAGCGATGAGCCTGCTTGTTCAAAACCAGACCAAAAACAAGTGGACGCAACGCAAACCAAAAACAGTGCCCACATCCGGCGCTTTTCATCGGCATCAAGATTACCGCCAAAGTAGATATAACCGTAATACAAAAAGAATGTGACAGTAAAAGCAATCGCAACATATTTTGCGAGCTCTACAGGATTAATCACTAAAACACCTGTAAACGCCGCTGCCGTTATTGCTGCAACAGCTGTAATAACTATAGCTATCGCCCCCCAAGCTTTAGTACTTTGACTCCCCGTCATTGGGTTAGTTGGCGCATTACCAACGGTAGCGATGTGTTTGTCTGTTAGGCGATAATTGACTAAACCGATTGCCATGCCTACTGCGGCTGCACCAAAGGCCCAGTGCCAACCAACGTTTTCCATAAAGTAACCACATACCGCATAGCCGATCACAGACCCAAGGTTGATCCCCATATAGTAAATCGCGTAGCCACTGTCGCGGCGGTTATCTTCATCGTTATAAAGCTGGCCAACCATAGCGCTAATATTGGGTTTTAATAAACCGGTTCCACTGGCAACAAAGATAAGGCCAACAAAAAAGGAAAATTGACTTGGGATGGCAAGAATGATGTGGCCGCACATAATGATAATGCCGCCGTACCAAACCGCACGTTGGCCACCTAATAAACGGTCTGCTATCCAGCCTCCCGGTAGGCCTAAGAAATAAACCGAACCAGTATAGAGGCCATATATTGCGGCAGCTGAGGCAACGGTGAAGCCAAGACCTTCTTGCTGTAAGGTGGCTGTCATGAAAAGTACTAACATGGCACGCATGCCATAATAACTCATTCGTTCCCACATCTCGGTGAGAAACAAAGTCTGTAGGCCTTTTGGATGACCAAAAAAGCCTGTATCACTTGTTGTGTCCTGTGATGACATATTTCACTTCCATTATTATCGTTTTTTGGAAGTCAATATTAGTACGTTATTCAAGCACCGAATGCAACCGCATGAAAGGAAACATTACATCATCTTTTTTAACATTTGTATGTCATCGATTTCCACATTGGCTAATCCTTTGTACTGGTATGGCACAAATTGATTGCGAAGCCAAACACTAGGGCAGCCGGCACGGTGTGCTCCTTGTACATCGGTATCTAAGCTATCGCCAACATGCAGAAGTTGATGTGGTGCAAGGTTAAAATTCTGGCAGGCAAGCTGGTAAAGCTCAGGGTGAGGTTTGGCGCGGCCATCAATTCCGGCGCGAAGCACTAAGTCAAAACTATCGCGAAGATTAAATTTATCTATCTCGACATTACCATTAGTGATAGCAATGATGTGATATTGGCTGCGTAACTGAGCAAGCAGGTTGATGACGGCGTCGCTGACCGTGATATTGCTGCGGGCATCGGCAAAGGCTTGATAAGCCTGTAGTGCGTGCTGTTTACTTGTTGCGGTATCAAACCCCAGTGCTGTGAAGCCCCACTCAAGTGCCACTTGACGCCACTTTGTCACATCTTCTGCAAGCGCACTGTTTTGTTTGAGCACTTCGCTTCGACATTGAGACCAGAATGCCTCTCCTTTCGCTTGCCACTCGGGAATAGCATCCAGGTGTTTTGTCATGGCGTTAACGGCCGCAATGATAACAGGCCTGTTGTCGTATAGCGTATCGTCTAAATCAAAACTGATGGCGGCAATGTCTGAAATGGGCTTATTGAATCGCATTGTTACTCGTCTTTTTGCTTTTTCGCTCTTGGGTGAGCGCTATCATACACTTTTGCTAAGTGTTGAAAATCTAAATGGGTGTAGACCTGAGTGGCTGATAAGCTGGCATGTCCAAGCATCTCTTGTACCGCGCGTAAGTCACCGCTGGATTCTAGCATGTGGCTGGCGAACGAGTGCCTCAGTTTATGGGGGTGAATAGGTGTACTAACCCCTTGTTTCAGGCCCCATTCTTTCATTCTTGCGCGGACATGGCGAGGACTGATCCGGCGTTTTAATTTACTCACAAAAAGCGCAGGCTCTTCCAATGTTGCAAATTGCGGCCTTATTTTGAGCCAATCAGCTAGCGCGTTTAGCGCTTTGCCGCCGACAGGCACAACACGCTCCTTACCGCCTTTACCAAGCACGCGTATTTCACCGTCTTTGACGTCCAATAGGTTAGCGCCAACCAATTCGCTTAATCGCAAACCACTGGAGTACATTAATTCCATCATGGCTTTGTCACGAATAGCAAGCGCATCATCTGCCTGAATTTCAAGAAGTTGTCCCATTTGGTCAACATCAAGGTTCTTTGGTAATGGTCTTTGAAACTTAGGTCCTCGGATCCCTTGTGCGGGATTGACGACAGCCTGTTGCGACTGTGACTTGAGCTTGAGAAATTTATATAAGCTTCGAATACAACTGAGCTTAAGATTGATGGTTCTTGGGCTGTAATTTTGGCCGCGAAGCTTCATACTGTAGCGGCGAACTTGATCGCCACTAACTTCAAGCCAAGAAGGGGCGTGATCACTAAAATACTGCGCTGCTTGGATCAGCTGAGTTTTGTATTGGGTGAGTGTATGTTCTGAGTAGTGCTTTTCGTGGCGCAAGTGTGCCATAAAGGCGGTTACGGGTTGAGTCCAATCTTCAGGTAGTGGTCTTAGGCTCATGCCAGCGCTTCGAGCTTAAGCGATAATGTTTGAATAAAAGCCGTGATCAACATATTGTCGTGTTGTGGCGAAAAGTGTTCTGGTGAGCGGCTAGCAAAGGCCAGAATAAAGCGACCCTGGTCCGACGCATCAACGCGGTAAAGTGCCACCGAGCCCACTTCAATACCGGCAAACAAGAGTTCAGCTTGTGACTGGCTGAGTCGTCCTAAGTAGCAGTTGTTACTGCTCAGTTTAGCTGACACTAGTTCCAAAAGCGTATCATCGATGTTGATGAGTTTACATGCTTGGATGTCCGGGTGGTCCTCAAAGCGCTGTGCTAACGTATGATTGATTGCACTCAACTCTGTACAACGCATGATAGCCAATTGGCATTCACTCAATTGCTTGAAAATCAGCTCGTTGGCTTTTGCATAATGGACCATGTCTTTGATCTGCTGCTGTAGTGAGTTGACTTCGTCGCGGAGCATCCGCTGTTGGTGCAAAGCAAGGTTTGGGAGCCCTTGCTGCTGGTGGTGTAGCTGCAAATCCAATAGCACATAAGGGTGTCTGAGCAAAAAATCAGGATGCTTGCGCAGGTACTCAATGACTAATTGTTCAGTCGAATTTGCTTCTTTTATGGTCATATTGCGATTTGCCCATCAAAAACATGCTCCGCCGGCCCGGTCATTTTCACTACTTGGCCTTGACCGCCCCAACGTACTTGAAGACTGCCACCTGGTAGGTCGACCCTAACGGTTTCTTCTAACTTGCTTTGCATTATGCCTGCGACTACGGCAGCACATGCTCCTGTGCCACAGGCAAGCGTTTCGCCAGCACCGCGCTCCCAAACACGTAGCTTAACGTGTTCACGAGAAACGACTTCCATAAAGCCAATATTGGCCTTTTGTGGGAAACGTTCATGGTGTTCAAGGAGCGGCCCAAGTGTCGCTACCTCAGCGGTTTCTACACTATCGACAATAATCACGCCATGAGGATTGCCCATAGAAACCGCGCTACAAAACACCGTATGTTCGTCGGCTCTTAAAATATAGGTGTTTTCTTGTTTGTTTGCACGAAATGGAATGGCTTGTGGGTTAAAGTTTGGTTTGCCCATATTCACGGTAACTTGGCCGTCTTTTTCGGTATAAAGGGTGAGATTGCCGCCCTTTGTAGAGACACAAACTTTGTGTTTGTTCGTTAAGCCCTTCATGCGAACAAAACGAGCAAAACAGCGAGCACCGTTACCACACTGCTCAACTTCGTTACCATCAGCGTTGAAAATACGGTAATGAAAATCTAAGTCCGGGGAATAAGGCGCTTCAACCATCAATAGCTGATCAAAGCCAATTCCAAAGTGGCGATCTGCTAACTTCTTAATTTGGTCTCGAGACAAAAACACATTTTGGGTGACATTATCTATCACCACAAAGTCGTTGCCTAAACCATGCATTTTTGAAAAGTTTATAAACATAGAGTGGTTATCTTTTGGTATAAAACCATGGCCTCACTTTACTAATACTTTGCCATGGATACTTCGGCTAGGGAAGCGGGCTTGACATTAAGCCTTGTTTTGCATCCCAAGGATGTATCCAAGTCGATTATTGTGGCAGTAGTTGTTCATATTGCCACAGAGATTCTAACGGCTCTCTTTGGCGGATTAGATGGTGTAGGTTGTTATCAACCATGACCTCCGCACAGCGGGGGCGAGAGTTGTAATTTGAACTCATGGTAAAGCCATAAGCGCCTGCGCTGCGCTGTACTAACAAGTCGCCAGCCTTTATTTTAAGTACTCGGTCTTTACCTAGAAAGTCACCCGTTTCACAGACTGGGCCAACCACGTCGTAAGTTATCGCGTCAACATCATCTCGCGGTATGACAGGCACGATATTTTGCCAAGCCTGATAAAGCGATGGGCGCAGCATGTCGTTCATGCCAGCATCAACAATGGCAAAATGCTTATGCTCGGTTGGCTTAATAAATTCGACTTTAGTCACCAACACACCGGCATTAGCAGCAATCGCACGACCTGGCTCAAAAATGAGTTCTAGATCATTGAACTGCGCCAATCGTGCTTTAATCTCTGCAGCATAAGCACTCGGATGCGGCGGTTTTTCACCGTCATAAGGCACGCCAAGACCGCCACCGATATCGAGGTGATGCAAGTAAATCCCCGCTTTTTCAAGTTGAGAGATTAGAGCCAGCACTTTATCTAACGCCGCTAAAAATGGATTAACCTCAACCAACTGCGAGCCGATGTGGAAGTCGATCCCAACCACTTTTAAACCCGGTAGGGCATAAGCGAGCTGGTAAACATCAAATGCGGCTTTGATATCAATACCAAATTTGTTCTCTTTTAACCCGGTTGAAATATAGGGGTGAGTTTTTGCATCGATATCTGGGTTTACACGCAATGAAATTGGCGCAATTTTATCCAGTCTGGTTGCCACTTCACTGATGCGGTGAAGCTCCGCAATCGACTCAACATTAAAGCATTTAATCCCAGTCTCAAGTGCAAACGCGATTTCATCTTCCGTTTTCGCAACACCAGAAAAAACGACTTTTCGAGGATCTCCCCCTGCTTTTAGCACTCGCGCAAGTTCACCCTTCGACACGATATCAAAACCAGAACCAAGCTCAGCCAAGACGTTCAGCACGGCGATATTTGAATTCGCCTTTACTGCGTAGCACACTAAGTGGGGATGACCAGCTGCGGCGTCCGTAAAAGCGTGATAGTGCCGTGCTAAAGTCTTCTTCGAGTAGACATAGCAAGGAGTGCCATATTGCTCAGCGATAGTGGTTATGGCGACATCTTCAGCGAATAGTTCGCCATCTTGATAATTGAAATAATCCATTTTAACGCTCCTGTTGTTCTGCTTCAGGCTGGTTTGCTTGTGCTGCTTTCGGTTGGTTTGATTTTTTAGCCTGTTGTTCAGGCAAATAAAGCGGACCGCTTTGACCGCAACCCGATAATCCGATTAAAGTAGTAAAAACAAGTGCCGTTACGCTAAATTTATAAGGTGTCGCTTTCATTAGATAATTCGTGTCAGTGCCTTTATAATCGCAGAGTAACAGAATTGATAAAAAAAGCAGCTTTTCGCTATTGAAATTTCGTCTTCATCAAATTGCTCAAATAGCGAGTTAAGCTTAGGCACCATGCCGCAGTGCGTCAGTAAGAGGAAATCACGATGACAGAAAGTGAATATCATGAGTTAGCCGATGCGCTAATGTTGACTATTGAAGAGCAGATCGATGATTGTGACGCTGATTTAGATTACGAATCAGCATCGGGAATTCTAGAGATTATTTTCCCTGACAAGAGCAAAATTGTTATTAACAAACAAGCACCATTGCACCAAGTCTGGGTGGCGACTAAGTTTAATGGTCATCACTTTGAACTGCGTGGCGATCAGTGGATTGATAATCGCTCAGGTGCTGAGTTTTGGCAATTTATGAGCGACGCGGCGACGAAGCAAGCAAATATCGCAATAGAGTGGCAGCACGATTAATGTTGGAGTTTGTAGATTATCCTGCCAAAGGACAACATAAAGCGAGTATTATTTGGCTCCATGGATTAGGTGATTCAGGCAACGGCTTTTTACCTATTGCATCTGAGTTAAACCTGCCTGAGGAATTGGGTGCACACTTTATTTTTCCACATGCACCACAGCAGCCGGTCACCATAAATGGTGGCATGTTGATGCGTGCATGGTATGACATTAAATCATTTGATCTGGATAAAAGAGCGGATGAGCAAGGTGTGCGAGACTCATCAGCTCAGGTTGAAGCGTTAATTCAGGCAGAGCTAGATAAAGGTATCCCAGCTAACCGCATTGTCTTAGCTGGATTTTCTCAAGGGGGGGTGATTGCGCTCCATCTTGCACCGCGTTTAACTGTTAAATTGGCTGGTGTCATGGCACTATCGACTTATATGTGTGTGCCTGAAAAGCTCAGCGCAGAAGCACAGCAAAGCGAGCTCACTATTTTTATGGCGCATGGCAGTGCTGATCCTGTCGTACCGATGTTTGCAGGTGAGCATGCACTTAACACGTTACAACAGCAAGGTTATGAAGTGAGCTGGCAAGACTACCCAATGGAGCATCAGGTATGTCTTGAAGAATTAAAAGCTATTCGCGCTTGGTTAATTACGAGACTGAGTGATTAATATTAAGTGGTATAAGGTACTGGTGACAGATACAGGAGCAAAGCAATGTCACAAAAGATTGTCATAAAAACGTCGGTGAGTAAGCAACCCTCAAAGCCCTCAGCGGTGACCTATCAATGGCACTGGAAACGCATTTTTATGGCAACGGCAGCGTTTGCTGGCATTGCAACCGCGGGGATTTATGGTGTCGTGGATAACGTTAACGCAGATGAAGACGATGTCCAAGTGGCAGTACCTATGCATGCCACCAATACGAAAACCGATACTTCGCTGAATGACTCTCCTGCATCAGTAGACTCTAATGAAGAGCGTGAGGGCGAGCAGCTAAGTGCGGATACCTCACCTGATACCGTTTTAACGACGCCCGAACTCACCCCTACTGGTGCCGCGACGACCTCAATAGAGGTCGCTCAAGTCATTGCACTAGACCAAGAACAGCAACAAGCTTCTGAAGAAACAGAAACAGAAACAGAAACAGAAACAGAAACAGAAACAGAAACAGAAACAGAAACAGAAACAGAAACAGAAACAGAAACAGAAACAGAAACAGAAACAGAAACAGAAACAAGGGCTGAAGCTAAAAATCAATTTGATGCTGAAGCGCGCATAGCCAGTGTCGCGCTAGGGGCAAAAATCGACACGCAATTTATCAGCCGCGCTGTACTCACTACTATGATTGATGACCGCGAACCAACGAACGTGTTGAAAGATGTGATCGCGACCACTCAGTTTAGTGACAAGCTTTACTTTTTCACCGAAGTACACGCGCTTAAAGATCAAGTAGTGTCGCACCTGTGGTTTCATCAAGACGAGTTGATGGCAGAAGTGGAGCTGCCGATCCAAGCCGCGCGCTATCGTACTTATTCAAGTAAGAACGTCATGCCGAGTCAGACCGGGGATTGGCGTGTTGAGGTGGTGACGCAGTCAGGACAACTGCTTGCCCAAAAGACGTTCCGCATTGTGGATAATAGTCAGCAATAATCTTACTCGCAGTATCGTGTATGGCAGCACGCGACTGACTGCCATCACCACATAGTTAACTCTTTGCAGCGGCAATAACGCTGCAATAAATGAAAGGCAAATCATGACAGAACAAGTTTCCATATTACGTATTGCAACGCGCAAAAGTGCTTTGGCGCTATGGCAAGCCGAATTTGTGAAGGCAGAGCTTGAAAAACACCATACGAATCTAAAAGTAGAGCTCGTGCCGATGTCGACGAAAGGCGACAAAATCTTAGATACGCCATTGGCAAAAATTGGTGGTAAAGGGTTGTTCGTCAAAGAGCTTGAGCAGGCCATGTTAGAAGGGCGCGCAGATATTGCGGTGCATTCAATGAAAGATGTACCGGTTGATTTCCCTGAGGGACTCGAGCTGCATACTATTTGTGAACGTGAAGACCCAAGAGACGCGTTTGTGTCTAATACTTATACCTCACTTGTAGAGTTGCCAGAGGGCGCTGTAGTTGGCACCTCAAGCCTACGTCGCCAATGTCAAATTCGAGCAGCTCGTCCGGACTTAGTTATTAAGGATTTACGTGGTAACGTGAATACTCGCCTAGCTAAGCTCGATGCGGGTGAATTTGATGCTATTATTCTGGCCGCGGCGGGACTTATCCGTCTAGAAATGGCTGATAGAATCGCAAGTTATATTGAACCTGAAGAATCATTACCGGCCAATGGCCAAGGCGCTGTCGGCATTGAATGTCGTAGCGATGATGCTCAAACTAAAGCATTCCTCGCACCACTGGAGCACACTGATACACGCATTCGTGTACTTGCCGAGCGAGCAATGAACCGCCGTTTGGAAGGAGGATGTCAGGTTCCAATCGGTGCTTATGCAGAAGTCTCGGGCGATCAGGTACACTTGCGCGGCTTAGTGGGGGCTGTCGATGGCAGTGAAATCTTGCGCGGCGAATGCTCAGGTACGGTTGCAGAGGCTGAGCAACTTGGAATTCAATTGGCAGAATCTTTACTTGCGCAAGGTGCAGATAAAATTCTTGCTGAGGTTTATAGGGACGCTTAAATGAAAGTTGTGCTAACTCGACCCGTTGGCAAATCAGAACCTTTATCTGAGTTACTGACACAGCAGCAAATTAGTTCAGTAATTTGCCCAGTATTGCAGCTTAACGAAGTGGCGGTGAGTGACACAGCTAAAGCAATGATAAACGAAGCCGAGTTAGCTATTTTTGTCTCGCCGGATGCGGTGCGATACTTTCACCAGTTAGAAGTACCATTAGCCGGGCATTGTGCAGCTTTTGCTGTTGGCGAAGGCACGGCCGATGCTATCCAGCAGACCCTAAATATCAAGGCTAAATACCCTAAACAACCTGATTCCGAAGGCTTGCTTGCACTCCCGCAGCTGTCCTCTGTTGAGGGCAAGCGTGTATTGTTGGTCAAAGGGAAAGGCGGGCGTCCCGTTATTGCGCAAACTTTAAAAGCGCGGGGGGCCATCCTTGACAGTTTGGTGGTTTATGAACGTGTTGCCGTAAAAGACAATGCAGATGGCTGGTTAGACCACTGGCGAAGCCAGCAGATTGAAGGTATAGTCATTACCAGTAATAGTGCAGCGGATGCGATTTTTAATACGCAGTCGTCAGCAAGTAAAGATTGGTTGGCTCAGCGCACTTTCTTTGTTGTGAGTCAACGTATTGCTGAGCATGTACAGCAATCCTATAACATCGAACAGTCTCAAATTGTGGTATGTCATGGCCCTGATAATCGTGCCATCGCAGGGAGTATCATCGACTATACCAAGCAGCAAGGGCGCAAAATGACTCAGTCTGAATCGCAAACAAAGAATACAAATACTCAGCAAGCTTTAAAAGCAGCAGAGCAAACAGTAACGCCACATCACGCTAAGGCTGGTGTGAGTAAGGTTGCGCTCATTGCATTATTAGTGGCGCTTGGCAGTGGTGCTGGTGCTGGCTATGTCTATTTGCAACAGCAACAACAGTTGCAACAAGCGTTGCTAGCTAACCAAGCGATTAACGCTGAAAATCAGCTATTAAACACCCAGCTGAGTGGCGCTAAATCGCAACTTCAGCGAGTAGAAAATGTGCTGGATTCGCTACAAGACAATGTCGCAAAGCGATTGGCTGAGCAGCAACAGCATGTGGAAACTCAGCTAACGCAGACGCTTGCCAAGGCGCAGCAGCAAGTAAGCGGTGCCGTGGCCTCTGAGGCCTTGTATTTACAGCGCCTTGCTGCATTTAAGGTTGCGGCAGAGCAAGATTATCTCGGCGCAATCGCTATTCTGCAGCGCTTGCAAGAGAGCCTAGAGTCTGAGTCAAACACGGCTGCTGTTAAGCAGGCGATTGCTAAAGATATTGCGGCTTTGAAGGCCTTGCCTAAGCCACAAACTGAGTCACTTTATTTTGAACTTCATGGTTTATTGTCTCAAGTTGATACGCTAACGATAAAAACCAAACAAATTCCGCAAAAGACTGCGAGTGAAGATGCTGCGCTATCGCAACAGGTTGATGATTGGCAAGCGAACTTAAAGCGCTCTTGGCAGGGGTTGGTTGATGACTTTATTACCATACGTCACCATGATGAAGTGGTGATAGATCCACTGCTAGATAAAAACGAGCAGCTGCTTATACGCACGCAACTGCGTGCTTATCTAACCCAAGCACAAACCGCATTAGTAGATCAGCAAGCAAGCATTTACTTCAGTGCGCTTGATAGTGCAGCCGACACGTTGGCACGTTACTTTGATACGCAACAAGCGCCTGTGAGCGCGATGCTGCAGGCTTTAAACAAGCTGAGCCGCAGTGAAGTTCAGCGCCAAGAGTCGATTGAACTTGCCACCCCAGCAGCAGTAAAAGGGTGGCTAAAATGATGGCAAAAATCATCACCTTCGCGCTTATTTTTATCGCGCTAGCCGCCAGTCATTTACTCATAGATGAGAAAGGCTATGTGTTGATCTCTTTCAATCAAACCACGATTGAAGGCAGTATAGTGTCTTTCACTATCTTGTTATTACTCGCCATCACCGCTTTAGTGTTGTTGGCTAAGATAGTGCGTTGGTCGTGGCATCGTCTAGTCAATACGAAAGGCCACTTTTCCAGAAAGCGTAAGCTAAAAGCGCAACAAGCATGGAACGAAAGTTTGTGGCTATTTATTAACGGCGAAGTGGAGCAGGCTGCAACCTTGTTGACGAAAACTCCGCAGCCGGATGATCGCCAAGACTATGTGCGTGCCATCGCAGCCAAAGCGGCGTTAAAGCAAGGAGATGTTGTCAAAGCGAATACGGAGCTAGAAGCAATATCGGATGACAACCAAGGGCAACTCGCGGCGTTGTGGTTGGAAGCAAATAATAGTGAACAGGCATTGGCTTTACTTGATGACAAAATGTCTGCAGCTAAACCAACTTCAGCGGTGCTTAGCGGTTACATTTTAGCTTGCCTACAGGCTAAACAACCCGAGCAGGCTACAGCACAAATCGCGAAGTGGCACAAAAAGCTTAACTGGAGTGATACGCAGTGGCAGAGTGTGTTCGAGCGCATGTTTGTGATAGCCCCAGAGCAAGCAGATACTTTGTTTAATACGCTACCTAAGGCAGTAAAAGCGCATGCAATACCAGCTCTTAATAAGGTGAAGCTGCAACAGGGGCGCATAACTGAAGTGTTAGGTGAGCTCAAGAAGCTGCTCAAACAAGGTCAATATCATCAGTTATCGGATTACTTGCAACACAGTACGCAAAGTAGTAATGAGCTTAAGTTAGCACTGCAGCAGCAATTGAAAAAACATCCAGAGGACAAGGAGCTGCTGTTTGCATTGGCTTGCCTTTGCAATGCTGAGGGGGATTATGAGCTTGCTGCGAAGATCTTTGACTCCTTAAGCGCAAACCCTTGGGAAGCGCGCTGGAGTAAGCAAGCTCAGCTCGCCTACGAAAAAATACATACCTACGAGAAAGCGTATTTAATCGCAAAGTCGTAAAGAAAAGCCTGTGCAGCAATGTGCAGGCTTTTTTGCATTAAAGTTAGCTATACTCAATTCTGACATATGTCCTTGCTATCTCAGTTTAGGTGCGTATGATCCCAAAAATTTTAACTGCAAATCGAGTCTCTTATGATCAATAACACACTTCCACTATTAGATTTACATCGCCACTTAGATGGTAACGTTCGTGCTACAACGATTTTAGAACTTGGCCAGCAGTTTAATATGGATTTACCTGCAACGGATCTTGAAGGTCTACGCCCGCATGTTCAAGTGTTGGACAATGCACCCAACCTAATGGCGTTTCTTGAAAAGCTAGATTGGGGCGTAAAGGTACTGGGTGACTACGATGCTTGTCGTCGTATTGCGATTGAAAATGTTGCTGACGCAGTTGCGCAGGGTATTGATTACACTGAGCTAAGGTTTAGCCCTTACTACATGGCAAAAACCCATAATCTACACCCGCAGGGCGTTGTTGAAGCCGTAGTCGACGGTGTACAAAGTGCAGTCAAGGGTCAAGACATTCAGGTTAACCTGATCGGGATTATGTCACGCACATTTGGTGTTGAGAAATGCCAATATGAGCTAGATGCGCTACTTGCCTTTAAGGAGAAGTTAGTTGCGATTGACCTCGCGGGTGACGAGCTGGGCTTCCCAGGCGAGCTGTTTATTGAACATTATAAGCAGGTTCGCGATGCTTACCTTGGCGTGACGGTACATGCTGGCGAAGCTGAGGGCGCGGTAAGTATCTGGCAAGCCATTAAAGAACTTGGTGCAACACGTATCGGTCACGGAGTTAAAGCAATCCATGACCCAGCTCTGATGGACTATTTACGTGATAATCGTATCGGGATCGAGTCTTGCCTAACCAGTAATATCCAAACAAGCACTGTCGAAAGCTTAACCACGCATCCATTGAAAGCATTTTTAGATCATGGCGTATTGGCAACCATCAACACTGATGACCCTGCGGTTCAAGGTATTGAGCTAGATAACGAGTATAGCCATGCAGCTGCGGCGGCAGGTTTAGATTTGAGTGATATCCATAAAGCGCAGCGCAATGCGGTTGAGATTGCTTTTTTAAGTGAGGCCGATAAAAAAGCGTTACTTGCAAAGAAAGCCTAAATTGAACTAGCTGTGTGGGATTATCCCGCACAGCTAAGATAACTCTCTTTTAGCGCCGCAACGACTTGGCTGCGTGTCACAATTCCTATGACTTTACCTTCGTTTATGACGGGAAAAACCTTAGGACTATTTTGCTGCATTCTCTGTGCGAGGTCGACAACGGTTGTTGCAGCTTCAACACTCAGGGCTGGCGTCGCCAGTAAATCTCCTACCTGTACTTTACCGTCGCAAAAGTAGCTGGAATTAAGCAAAGGCTTGAGCAGCTGCTGCTCTGAAATAAATCCAACAAGATGACGCTTTGCATCTACCACTGGCGCACCAATTAAATGATGCTTTTGCAGCAAACTAATAGCATCAGTGAGTTCAGTGTTAGCGGTTAGTGTTGGAAAATCGGGTGACATAATGTCACGAACATAGAGTTTACTCATCATACTTCTCGCGGTATTTGTGTGTACTAAGAGAATAGCGGGCGAGTGGTTTTTGGTAAAATGAATTGTTTTGATTGGTTTATTCTATTTTTTCAATGTGTGACTAAAGGCCAGCCACACATTGGATAAATTGCTATTAAATAACTTGGCTTAAGTTACTTAACCTGAGGTTTGGATAAGGAATGTTCCAACTCATTGTTTCTAAAGCATAACTTAGTTTTTTCCTTGTCTAGCCAGAGAGTTTTAGGGAAAACACCGCTTCCGCGTCCTGCTCTCGCTAAGGTACCTACATCCTGTAGGCAAGGCGAATTTACGCACCAATAGCTGGCTATTGGAAGTGAATTCAACGCAGTTAGCGCTAAAACTGGCTGCTAGAAAGGCATTAATTATCCGCAGCTCAGGTTACTTAATAAACGCAAAAGCGTCGGCGTACATAAAGTCGCGCTCAGCACCATGATTGATAAAGTCATCACGCACGATGCCAATCATGTCAAAGCGGCCAGCCATATAAATACTGTACGGCTCTAAAGAAACGATATCTTTCATCACAGCCTGATGAACGAAACCGCGGTGACCTTTCCATGTTTCACTGGCATTTTCTACCACAGGAATAAACTGGAAGTGTTTATTTGAGGCGGCCCAAGCTTCCATCTCCGCTTTTGCATACAGCGCAGATTCTTCTTTTACACCCCAGTAAAATAATACTGGTTGATCGTAACCCGTTTCAGCCAAGTGATCGGCCATAGATTTGACATAAGAAAATCCAGTGCCGCCGGCAAGTAGAACTAGTGGACGCGCTTGATCAACACGGATCTGAGATACGCCAAGACCAACTTCTAATGCAACGGTTTGCTTTGTATCAAAAGCGTTACGTAGGTGATCTAGTGATTGCATGGCATAAGAGTCAGCGCCAGAAGCACCGATATGTAGCTCTAACTGCTCTGTTTTTGAAGGGCTGCTGGCAATCGAGAAAGCACGTTTGTCTTTTTCACCAAGTACCAATTGCAGATACTGGCCGGCTTCGAATTGCACCGCTTCTTCAGGTTTTAATATAACTTTGTGAACAAATTCCGTAAGAGGTGTAATTGAGACAACCTCTGCTGCTAATACTTGCATGTGTTACCTTTATTAAGCACGTGGCTAAAGTCTGTGCACTCTAGCATAGCTGAGTGCACAATGTTAGATGATATATGTCATTTGATGGTGATCCCTAGGGTATCCCAAATTTCGTCAACGCGTTGTTTAACCTCGGGATCCATAACGATAGGCTCGCCCCATTCACGGTCGGTCTCACCCGGCCATTTGTTGGTTGCGTCCATACCCATTTTAGAACCAAGGCCGGATACAGGGGAAGCAAAATCGAGGTAATCGATAGGCGTGCTTTCAACTAAGGTGGTGTCTCTCGCAGGATCCATACGTGTCGTTATCGCCCAAATCACATCATTCCAATCGCGAGCATTCACATCATCATCACAAACAATGACAAACTTGGTGTACATAAATTGTCTAAGGAAAGACCATACGCCCATCATCACGCGTTTAGCATGCCCCGGATACTGCTTTTTCATGGTGACGACCGCCATGCGGTATGAGCAGCCTTCTGGTGGAAGGTAAAAATCGACGATTTCTGGAAATTGCTTTTGTAAAATCGGCACGAATACTTCGTTGAGGGCAACACCAAGAATAGCTGGCTCATCAGGCGGACGGCCCGTATAGGTGCTGTGATAAATTGGATCCTTGCGATGGGTTATATGGGTGACTGTCATCACAGGAAAGTCGTCAACTTCATTGTAGTAGCCGGTATGATCGCCATATGGACCTTCTGGCGCGAGCTCGCCCGGTTGAATATATCCTTCTAAGACGATTTCGGCACTCGCTGGTACTTGAAGTTCATTCGAGATAGATTTAACGACCTGCGTCTTACTACCACGTAGTAGACCTGCAAATGCGTATTCGCTCAAGGTATCTGGAACCGGAGTTACCGCACCTAAAATCGTCGCCGGATCAGCGCCAAGTGCAACAGATACCGGATACGGTTCGCCCGGATGCTCTTTGCACCACTCCTGAAAATCAAGCGCGCCGCCGCGATGTGATAACCAGCGCATAATAATTTTGTTTTTACCTAACAACTGCTGACGATAAATCCCTAGGTTCTGACGCTTTTTATAAGGACCTTTGGTTACCGTCAGCCCCCATGTGATTAAAGGTGCGGCATCACCAGGCCAGCAATGTTGAATAGGTAGTGTAGTGAGATCGACCTCATCGCCGCTCAATACGATTTCTTGGCATGGGGCTTTTTTCACTTCTTTGGCAGGCATATTCAACACTTGTTTGAATACCGGTAGTTGGCCAATGGCTTCTTTAATTCCCTTCGGTGGATCGGGTTCTTTTAAAAAAGCGAGTAACTTGCCGACTTCTCTTAGTTCACTGACATCGCTTTGTCCCATCCCCATTGCAACGCGCTTTGGTGTGCCAAATAGGTTAGCCAGTACTGGAATGTCATAACCTACAGGGTTTTCAAATAGGATAGCGGGTCCACCTGCTCGCAGCGTTCGGTCTGCAATTTCTGTCATTTCTAGTTTGGTGGAAATGGGCTGCTTGACACGAACAAGTTCTCCTTGCTTTTCAAGCTGGGTTATAAAATCTCGTAAGTCTTGGTATTTCATCGGCGCACTATGAGTTGAGTTTGGCCTAGTATATCAACTAGGCATATTTTTCCTAGCTGTACGGATGGGGTGGTGAAAAGGTTTAGTTATTCACTTTTGCGTCTACACTATTGCGAAATAGGCTACACTTTCAGAACTTATCCGCTTGTCAGTGCACCAGAGCAAGTGTATAAATTGTTATAAAAAGATGTGTGTGTTGAGTTGTTTTGATATGAAACAAGCAAAAATCGACTTTCGATGTAGCTCACATACCCTTTGCGCTATAGTCGCCGCGGTTGCATAAAACGATATCCTGAGGGGTCTGAGTTTGAAGTTGATGTCAAAATTGCTCGGGGGGCTGCTATTGCTGTTTTGTATGTCAGCACCAGCTAACGAGTTACCATATTATACTTTTTCTAATCACAGTGCGGTGATGTTGATCATCGAACCCACGTCTGGAAAAATTTTAGATGCCAATAAGGCTGCCGCCGCATTTTATGGATACAGCGAGGCGGCTTTAGAGTCAAAGGCCATACAGGATATCAACTTATTTACCGCCGAACAGGTTGCTAATGAGCGCCAGGCAGCACTAAATGAGGGCCGTAATTATTTTATCTTCCAGCATCAGACGGCGGGCGGTAACGTGAAAACGGTAAGTGTGCACTCGACGCCGTTTGAAAATAGTGATGGTAAACCTAGGTTACTTTCCATCATCCAAGATATGAGCGAGCAGCGTAAGTTGCAGCAAGATCTCTGGCATTACCAAGCAAATCTTGAACAACAAGTCTTGTTACAGACTGAAAAAATCAAACAAGCCAATATGGTGCAGGTCATTTTGTTAACGGCTGTGATAGCTGTTTTGATCCTGTTTATGGCAGTATTGATGACCATGTTGGTAAGGCTTAGACGTTCAAACCAGCGCGCACAAGCTCAAGGCGCGAAACTCAGTGCTATTTTTGATTGTATGACCGCATACTTGGTGTTTACCGATGAAACACACCATATTGAAGCCGTGAATGGAACTGTATTAAAGGATTTTGATAGCTTAGAAGCGTTAAGATCAAAATCTATTTATACCTTATTTGATGTTCTCGATAGTGAAAAGTTGCTAGCGGAAGGAACGCTTGAGTGCCAACTTGATGCGCGTTTTGGCTATTGTAATGTTCGAGTTTCGTGTGCCCCCGTAGTCAGTGAAACGCAAGCTAAGCTTGGCTTCATTTATGTTATTCAAGACATCACAGAAGAGCTTGAGAATGAGCGAGAGCAGCGTTTAGCAAGCACGGTATTTGCGACAACCACAGAAGGCGTGTTGGTCTCCAACAAGCATAATCAAATCCAAATGGTAAATCGCGCGTTTAGCGAGATCACAGGCTATGGTATGGAGGAAGTGATAGGTGAAACACCAGCCTTACTGAATTCAGGGCGTCATGATGAGCGATTTTTCAATACGCTATATGATGATTTGATTAACAGAGGCCATTGGGAAGGAGAAATTTGGAACAAGCGCAAAAATGGTGAAATCTATCCAAGTTGGTTGCAGGTGTCAGCTGTGTTTAATGAGGCTCGGGAAATTGATATGTATGTTGCGCTATTTAGCGACATTACCTCGAGAAAACGCAACGAACAGTTGATGTGGCAACAAGCCAACTTTGATAGCTTGACGGGCCTTGCAAACCGCCATCATTATCACGTTAAGTTTGATTTAGCATTGAAGCGAGCAGCTCAGCTAGAAGAACGCTTTGCGATTTGTTTTATCGATCTTGACCGCTTTAAAGCAGTAAATGATACGCTTGGGCACCATATTGGTGATTTACTACTCAAAGAGGCTGCAAACCGTATTAATGAGTGCGTGCGAAGCTCTGATACCGTTGCAAGATTAGGTGGGGACGAGTTTGCGTTACTGCTACAAGATATCAGCTCTATCAGTGATTTAGAGCTGGTTGCGACTAAGATTTTACGCGCGTTAGCCAACCCTTTTCATTTGGAAGGGCACGAAGCTTATGTCTCTGGTAGTATGGGGATCACTTTCTATCCAGATGATGGAACCGATCGTAAAGTGTTGCTACGTAACGCAGACAGTGCAATGTATAAAGCGAAGGAGCATGGTCGTGACTGCTTTCAATTTTATACCTCTGCGATGCATCAACATGCCAAAGCGCGTAGCGTCTTAGAAAGTGCCTTGCATAAAGCACTATCAAATCGTGAATTGTCACTGGTATACCAGCCTATTTTTTCACAGCTTGGCAACGGCGACCTCGTTGGCTGTGAGGTATTGTTACGATGGAAAAGTGAATTGCTGGGCCATGTTTCACCCGACCAGTTTATCCCTGTCTGCGAGGAGTTGGGTCTTATCTTACCGATTGGGGAGTGGGTGCTTTATCATGCTTGCTCTCAAGTTAAAGCTTGGCAAGACAGCTATGGTAGACCCTTATTCATTGCGGTTAACGTCTCTAGTATTCAGTTCAAACGCCAAGATATGGTCGAAGTAGTAAGAAAAGTGCTTAGAGATACCAAACTGGAAGCAAAACACCTGACATTAGAAATCACGGAGTCGGTACTGGTTGAAAACTCAGACAAAATATTGTCGCAATTAAAAGCATTAAGAGAGATGGGCGTGGAATTGGCGATTGACGATTTTGGCACTGGGTACTCGTCGTTAAGTTATCTCAAGCGCTTCCCGCTTTCTAAATTAAAAATTGATAGAACCTTTATTCGTGACTTACCTGAAGATGAAGAAGACAAAGCGCTCGTCAGTGCGATAATCCTGATGGCGCACAAGTTGAATTTAAAAGTGATTGCGGAAGGGGTTGAAACCCCATCGCAGTCGATGTTCTTAAAAAGCTTGCTCTGTGATATGACGCAAGGCTATTTTCACTCTAAGCCCGTGGCACAACAAGAGTTTGAAGCAAACGTTTTAACCATGCAGTATCACAAACAAAGCCACAGTTAACAGGGGTGATCTTGGCATAACTTAGCCAGAGCCGTTTGTGCTTTATAATTACCTTGCTCTGCGGCAAGTTTAAGCCAGTGGATAGCTTTTTTAATGTCTTTTTCACCGCCTTCACCGTCACGTAGCATTGTTGCGTAGTTATATTGCGCCCACGAATTGCCGGTTTTAGCCGCTGCTGCAAATCCCATTTTTGCTTCTTCAAAATCTCCTTGGCTGTAAGCGCGAATTGCTTCTTGGTTCTGTGCTGAGATATTAGGTCCGTTATACAGTGGCTTCGGCTTTTTAAACCTTTGTCTAACAACGCCGCCCAGCACATGGATCCCTACGGGTCTGTAGACGGAAACAATCATTTCATCGTCAAGTAAGTCTAATAGGTTGTCTTTTTCTAATGTCAGTCTTTGTGGCTTAAAATAATGATCGGTCATTAGCATGCTGACACGTATATCTCTGGTGATGTTACGCATCGTACGATAAGTGTAGGCACTTTCTTTCACTTCAATGTTTTCGTCTGTCAGTTCAGTAATTTGTAATACCTGAAAAGCGGGTTCATAGACTTGCTCTGTGTTTTTACCAGCATCAAAAATAATCAGGTCGTCGATTTGTGGAGACGCTAAATACGTTTTATAACTGGCGACTTGTTGTTGGTGTTGGTTAAAAAAGTAAAGTGCAATAGTGACCACAATCAGTGCCGACACGGCAACTTTATATTTACTGATAAAGTTGAATATTGTGTCGTAATAGGAAAAGAGTACGCTTTTGATTTCCATATTCTAATAATTAGTCATGTATGGGTATGTCTAAAGTAGGCAACTTGAGTGTAGGGGACAAGTATACTTGTCCCCATAAATGTAAGATTTTATTTCCCAGCCATTTTCGTTTTAGCATCGGCAGCCATTAAGGCAAATACGGCGTACGCTGCAGTGTTTTGCTTTAACTTTGCCGGATCGACTTTATCAAGTGTATCATCAGCTGTGTGGTGATAATCAAAATAGTCCGTGCCATCTTGATGTAACGCGAAGATTGGCGCTGATGTAGTATTTTTAAGCGGAATTAAGTCGGGGCCACCATGTGCGCTATTTTTACCAATATAAGTAACACCGAGAGGTGCCAACTGTTTAGCAATCTCACGCACGACTGGTAAAGAAGCTGCATTTACGTTTGACTCAAACGCATAGACTACATCTGCACCAAAGTCGGACTCTGACGCGGCCACAATGCGGTCTAATTCTGCCTGATGCTTTTTAAAATAAGCTTTTGCGCCCCAAAGACCCAGCTCTTCTGCTGCAAATAGGACTACGCGAACACTGCGTTTAGGGCGTTTTACGTCGGCAATATGTTTAGCTGCTGCCATCGTTAATGCAACACCAGCGCCATCATCAAGTGCCCCAGTACCCAGATCCCAAGAGTCTAAGTGACCACCAATCAAGACATACTGCTCTGGAAATTCAGTACCCGTGAATTCGCCGATGACGTTGTAACTGGTTCCTTCACCTAAGTCCTCGGTTTGAATATTTAGCGCGACTTTAACGGTATGACCGGAGTTGATAAGGCGTGCTAGCTGATCCGCATCTGGGTTCGCAACTGCAGTAGACGGGATCTTTGTCACTCCCGCTTTATAGTGACTGCCGCCAGTGTGCGCGAAGCGGTGATGGCTGGTGCTGACTGAGCGCATCATATAAGCGATAGCGCCTTTTTTTGCCGCTTCTACGGCGCCGCTATTACGAGCTCTTACCGCAGGTCCATAGCCATTACCATCAATGTCGCGGTTCATGCGGTAATTAATAAAAGCTATTTTACCTTTTAAGCTATTGTCTGGCGCGGCAATCAGCTCATCGAGAGTTTCAAATAAAACTACCTCACCACTTAGCCCATCTTTTGGTGTGCTGACGCTGTTACCGAGTGCCGTAAGGTGTAGCGGTTGTTCGCTCGGTATCAGTATTTTTGCAGACTCATGGTAGCGGCGCCATTCAGGAAAGGTCGCTTCCTCAAGCCAGACTTTGTCAAATCCCAATTGCTCAAGTTGTTTCTGTGCCCAAGCTACCGCTTTTTTATCATTTTCGGTACCCGGTAAGCGTGGGCCTACTTCTGTGGTGAGGGATTCTAGTAATTGCCAACTTAGGTTGCTGTGGCTTGCCGCTTCTCTGACTTGTTTAACTTGTTCTAATTGTTGTGTAGTAAATTCTTCGGCTTGCAGTGCTGTACTCAAACCTGCGCTTAATAAACCAAATGCCAATAGTGATTTAAACTTCATGATAATCCTTGGTAAAAATGGAGTTACCGAGAGATTAAAGCATAAATTTTGATGTAAGTCCGTGTATTGCGATGAGGATAATTCATCCACAATCTAGGGGCGCTTTATCTTGGAATAATAGAGTAAAGCGGTTAGCGAATTTACACATTTGGTATAAAATACGCGATTAAGATAGCGAATAGGAAAGCACTGTGTCGATCACTTCATTTTCTCAATTACCTCTAAACCAAGCGCTTGCTCAGCGCCTTGTAGATCTTAACTACGTGGTGCCAACGGCAGTACAGTCTGCGAGTTTAGCACTGGCGTTGACTGGACAAGATTTAGTCGTGAAAGGGAAAACTGGATCTGGCAAAACACTGGTGTTCTCACTTGCGCTGCTGAATAAGCTGCAGCCCGAGTGCAATGAAGTTCAGGCTTTGGTGTTATGTCCAACGAGAGAGTTGGCTGATCAAGTCGCACAAGAGATCAGAAAAGTTGCGGCTCTAATTAATAACGTCAAAGTGCAAACACTCTGCGGAGGAATGCCAATTGAACCTCAAACACGGGCGTTGCAACATGGTGCGCATATTGTTGTTGGTACACCTGGTCGGGTTGAAGAGCATGTTTTTAATGGCTCACTCATGCTAACTGAAACGCAGACTGTGGTATTCGACGAAGCTGATCAGATGCTGGATATGGGCTTTACTGAAACGCTAGAAAGCATTTTAGTGTATGTGGCTGAAGTTCGACAAACACTAATGTTTAGTGCGACTTACCCAGACAAGATCATGAAACTGGCTAAGCAATATATGCGTGAGCCAGAGTTTGTTGAAGCGAAAGAAGAACAAGCACACCACAGCATTAAGCAAACCTTTTATAAATTAGACAACAATAAAATGCGCTTTAACGCACTGAGAGTGCTGTTAATGCAGCACCAGCCGCAAAGCTGTATCGTTTTTTGTAATACCAAAGCTGAGACTAAGCGACTATTCGAAGAATTACGCCAGACCGGACTTGCTTGTGTCGAGTTACATGGCGATTTAGATCAAGGTGAGCGTGAGTGGTCATTGCTCACTTTTGCCAATAAGAGTGCCAATATTTTAGTTGCCACTGACGTTGCTGCTCGAGGGCTCGACGTTGAGGAAGTTGAGCTTGTGGTTAACTATCATTTGGCGCTTGAGCCGCAGACGCATATTCACCGTGTTGGTCGCACGGGTCGGGGTGAGCACAAAGGTATCGCAGTATCTCTTTATGGAGAAAAAGAAGCCTTCAAAATAAAACAGTTAGCGGAAATATATGGTCAAGAGCTAAAACATGGCACGTTGCCGGGTCATTCACTACTCGAAAAGCCAGCCTACAAGTCGAACATGGTGACCCTCATGATTGAAGGTGGAAAGCAGCAAAAGCTCCGCAAAGGAGATATCGTAGGTAGTTTGACGGGTGAAGAGGGGATTAGCTTTAAGCAAATTGGTAAGATCAATATTTATGACGTGCAAACATTCGTGGCGGTAAAACGCGAGGCAGTAAAGCCTGCACTACGTAAGCTTAACAATAGTAAGATTAAAAATAAGCGTTATAAAGCCTTACGTGCTTAAGGTCTGTTTAAGTATCTCATACTCATTCATCAAGCGTTTGAAAGTCTCCTCATCACCTGATTTATCTGGGTGATGAGTCAGAGCCAGTTTTCTCCAACATTGGCTTAACACCCTGCGATCATAACTGTTAGGCAGTCGCCAGCGTGTTTTAATCGCGTTTAATTCGTCAGCCTTGATATCAATTTGCCGGCGAGCGCCATTGAATGCAAAGTGCTGCCAAAAGTTATCCAACAGAGCACTCACTTCTTCACCACTGGTTTCGTAATGCTGCCAGTCTAAGTAGTAACTTCTGAGTGGATCATCTAATGCTAATTGATGCTCACCAGAATGTGGTGACAGATAAATATTGAGTGCTTCAACATGCAGGTATTGGCCTTCGGCGAATACCTCTTGCTGAAGTTGATAAAGAGCATTCATGATCAAGAAGTTACGCTTGAAGAGGTTTTTATTTTCATCTTCATCAAGGCGAGGCAGTTGCTGTTGCTCCATCAGGGCGGCGGCAATAGTGTGCACTTTTAAAGATTGATTTTGACAAATTAATCTAAAAATAACATCTGTTAGCGGATTGAACATTGTCGGCTCTTTAGTCTTGGTGTATCTTCACACTACCACGCAGACTAAATGATAGGCAACGGAGAGCAAGAATGAAATTATGGGGGCAACAAAAGCCATGGTCTGTGATTGTTTGTTGTCTGTTTCTTTCAAGTTCCTTTTGCGCCGACGCTGCGTTAAACAGTATTACATTTGCTGAACGTGTTGCGGAGGTAAAGCAAACCTCTGATTGGCAACAACAAAAGATCCTTGGAGCTGAGTTACTTGGTGAGCAAGGACTGGAAAAGGCTAGCAGAATTGATCTTTTGCTTAGCCTCGGTAAGTCTGCTTATCAACAGAATCATTTCAAAGATGCACTTACCTTTCTTAATCAGCTAGAACAGCTAACGCAACAGAATACATTGAGTGACAACCATTTTAATGCGGTAAAAGTCCAAGGTATTTGCTATTTTTATCTAGGCCATTATCAGCAGGCTATAGATTTTTATTCACGGGCATTGGCGTTGGCCAAGCAACGTAACGTCCCGATAGAAGTGGCGAATTTATATAGCAACTTAGGACTAGCCTACTTTAATAGCTTTACGCTCGATTTGGCATTGCAAAATTTTCTAAAAGCGGATGAGTTATATCAAGAGTTTGGTAATGCTCAAGATCATGCTGATATCCTTTTGAACATATCAGGTGTTTATATCCGTCAAGCTGCTTACGAAAAAGCGGAAGAGATGCTCCATGATGCGCTAAGCGCATTCGTCGAGTTAAACGATGAATATGGTGCGGCGCTGGCCCAAGCTGACCTTGGGGTGCTGTACACGGAGACTAAGCGTCCAGCGCTTGCTAAAGCTTCTTATCAAGCGGCAATTGCTTATTATGAAACCCAGAATGATGTTCGTCATCTATCATTTGAATATGGTAACCTTGCTTTATTAAGTTATTCACAAAACCAATTAGAACTTGCCGAAAAAGAAGCAAACTTCGCGCTCTACTATGCCGAAAAGTCACAAAACCCTGCCAACCTTATGGAAGCTCAGTTTATCTTGGCAAAGATTTTCTTTGCGCAAGGCAGACTGGATGAAGCTTTGACTAATGCAGAGCATAGTTTAGCTGCAAGTCGAATAATGCATGAACAAAAGAGAGAGCGAAAGGCGCTTGGTTTGCTTGCCCTAATCGAAGCTGCACAAGGTAATATTAAGCGTGCAAGGGAGTATGACTCGCAAAATCAGGAAGCGCAAAACCGCATGATGAATGATGATATGCTCAAGCGTATGAATGACTATCGTGCTAAATATGAGGCCAGTGAGCTGACTCGTGAAGTTGAGATACTCAAGCAAGAGCAAAAGTTACAGTTATTAAAAGAAGAACAGCGCAGTCAGTTACAGTTGTTGGGTGTTGTCATTGGGATATTAACTTTGCTAACCGCCTTCGCCTTGTATCGACGCAAGGTCGAACAAAGAGCAAAACTGGAGTTGAGTCAAAAAGTCGCACTTAGAACATCCGAACTTCAACAAAAGGCGGATGAATTAAAGGCGGCTAACCGAGTTAAAAGCCAGTTTTTGGCAAATATGAGCCATGAAATACGAACGCCACTGACAACGGTGTTGGGTCATGCGGAAGACCTCCTAGTCGAACAAGACTTAAATGAGCAGGTGCAAGCGTCGGTTAAAACTATTTATAATCAGGGGCTACATTTAAGGGATCTGGTCAACGATATTCTTGACCTTAGCAGGATAGAAGCTGAGCGTTTAGAGCTTGAATCCACAGAGTTTGCGGTTAGCAGCTTGCTTGCCGACTTATGCGATATGTTCCAACAAAACATCCAGAGTAAGCAATTAGAATTCATCGTGAGTTCTCAAGTCAGATCAAATGCCTATGTTCGCCTCGATTACATCCGAGTAAAACAAATACTGATAAATCTGCTCAGTAATGCCTTGAAGTTTACAGAAAAAGGCAGGATTGAATTAGCTGTATCTGAGACGCATCATGGCTTGTTGTTCACCGTTGAAGACACAGGTATCGGCATGAGTGAGCAACAGATTGGGCGAATATTTGAGAACTTTCAACAGGCCGACAACAGTATCACGAGGCGCTTTGGTGGGTCAGGATTGGGGCTAAGTCTATCTAGTCAATTGGCGCATATGATGAATGGTGAAATCAACGTACAAAGTGCCGTCGATCAAGGCAGCGTATTTTCCTTTAGTGTGCCTTGTACGGTATATCTCAACACCGAAAATGCTGAAGTTCAAATTCCACAATTAAAACAGCCACAGCTGTCGGGAAGTGTTCTGGTTGTTGAAGACCATCCTGAAAATCGTCAATTGTTTTCACGTATGATAGAGCGTACTGGTGCGACGGTATGCGTAGCCGAAAATGGTGCAAGGGCAGTCGAACAGTGTCTGAGTGATTTTCCAGATTTAGTTTTGATGGACATTCAAATGCCTGGGATGGATGGTGTCGAGGCGCTGAGAATTATTCGTTCAGCAGGTTATATGGGGCCAATTTATGCGCTCACGGCAAATGTGCTGACAGAAGAAGTCAAATCATATATTGATTCAGGATTCAATGGACATATTGGTAAGCCGATTAATAAAAATGAATTATTAGGGGTCTTGAATACACATTTAACTCTTGAGTCTGAAGGAAAGCCATATGAGCTTAAGATCGATTTATCGGATTTGCGAGATAGCTTTTCAAATACCTTTGAGCAAGAGCGTTACTTATTAATTGACGCTTGGCAAAACAAAGACTTGGCTACACTTCAGAGTACATGCCATAAACTTGCTGGAGCTGCTTCAATGTTTGAATTTCCAGAACTTGCAAACATCGCAATAGAGTTTGAAAAAGTGCTAAAGCAGGGTTGTGAAGAGCAATTCCAATCTTTGTTTTTGGCGTTGTGCGATCAACTAAAATCTCAAGAGTCTTTGGCCTCTTAAAAGAGCTCTATATCGTCGGAGTCATCCACCTTCAAATTGTCAGGTTGCGTATCATCACTGATAGATATTCGGGAGCTATCTTTTCTGGTATCTAGTTCCGGTGTGTAGTCAGCGATTTTAAAAATAGACAGCTTTTCATGAATGCTTTGTGATAGGGCAATGAGATCACGATTGGACACAGCTTGTATTTTCGTACTCGATAGGGCATCAGAGTTTAGATGAACCATTGACTCTATGCTCTCTTGAGCTGCGTCAGAAGCTTGTTTTTGCTCCCCAACTTGCTGATGAATATCATGAGACATTTGGTTGATAGAGAGCATCGAGTTTTCTATTTCATCAACTTCTTTTGTAGAAGCTTCGCTTAATTTTACTGTGTTATCTGTTTCTTCTAGCGCCGCTTGCATCAGCGCATAAACAGAATCAGTACCGGATTGTATTTTTCTAATAACCTGACTTACTTCTTTGGTTGATTGACTCGTTCGTGCTGCCAGATTACGCACCTCGTCGGCAACAACGGCGAAGCCTCGGCCAAGCTCTCCTGCTCGTGCGGCCTCAATTGCAGCATTCAGCGCCAGTAAGTTGGTTTGTTCCGCAATACCGTTAATCACTTCAAGTACTGAGCTAATCTCATTGCTGTCGGTTTTGAGGAGTTCTATTTGTTTACTGGTTTTTTTGATGTTATCCGCAAGTGTAAGCAGACTTTCTTGGCTTTTATCGGTGTCTAATCGGGTTTGTTTCACCGCCGTTGTAGCATTCTCTACCGATGCGTAGATCTGCTCTAAACTAGTATCCAGGCGCGCAGAAATCTCCAACATAGACTGTATTGAAGTCGCTAAGTATTCACCGTGAGTATGCTGTAGCGTCGCTTTTTGTGTCATGGATGCATAAGTATCTCTTAAGCTATCTGCCATAGGGTGAAGCCGCGAAGAGGAGGAGTAGACTTCGCTAATGATGTGTTCGATGACAGCAAAGCAATCATTCATTAGTAGGCAGGATTTAGAGATATTTTTATCTTGTTCGTTAAAGCGGTAGGTAAGGTCTACCCCACTGTCGGTGATAAAGTTTCGAACGAGATGTTCCATATGTTTTTCTGCAGAGGAAGCGCTTTTAAAACATATGAATTGCAATAACGCTCCTAGTGTTAATGTACCAGCTGCAGCAGCTATCTTAATCGCATCTGAGGAAATAAAAGTAATTGCAAGTGTTACAGAAGCCAAGTTAAACAGTGTGACAGCGGCAATAATACGACTCGGCTTCATGTTACGTCCCTTGGTTCATTATTCAAATCTAGTTTAATTTTATTAGGTAGGTATAGAACAAAAACAGGTAGTTGGCGAACCTGAAATGCAAAAAGCCAGCATAAGCTGGCTTTTCAATAACTAGACTCTAAGTCTACTTACTTACGACGCATTGAGTCGAAAAACTCATCGTTTGTTTTGCTCATGGAAAGCTTATCAATAAGGAATTCCATCGCATCGATTTCACTCATTTCATGCACAATCTTACGCAAGATCCACATCTTTTGAAGCTCATCAGTCTTCGTCAGCAGTTCTTCACGACGAGTGCCTGAGCGGTTGAAGTCGATAGCTGGGAATACACGTTTCTCCGCGATCTTACGGTTTAGGTGTAGTTCCATGTTACCCGTACCTTTAAACTCTTCGTAGATAACTTCATCCATCTTAGAGCCGGTATCGATAAGTGCTGTTGCAATGATGGTTAAGCTTCCGCCTTCCTCAACATTACGTGCGGCACCAAAGAAACGCTTTGGTTTGTGAAGAGCATTGGCATCAACACCACCGGTTAGTACTTTACCTGATGAAGGAATAACCGTGTTATATGCTCGGGCAAGACGTGTAATTGAGTCAAGTAGAATGATGACATCCTTCTTATGTTCAACTAAGCGTTTTGCTTTTTCGATAACCATTTCTGCTACCTGAACGTGGCGGTTGGCTGGTTCATCAAACGTAGAGGCAATAACTTCACCTTGAACAAGGCGCTGCATCTCAGTTACTTCTTCTGGACGTTCATCGATGAGTAGTACCATCAATGTTGCATCTGGGTTGTTGTATGTGATGGACTGAGCAATGTTTTGTAGCAACATTGTCTTACCTGCTTTTGGCGGTGCAACGATAAGTGCACGCTGACCTTTACCAATTGGAGAAGCAAGGTCCAGTACTCGAGCGGTAATATCTTCTGTACTACCATTTCCTCGTTCCATCACCATACGCTCATTAGCATGAATAGGCGTTAAGTTTTCGAATAGGATTTTGGTACGTGAGTTTTCTGGCTTATCGAAGTTAACTTCATTAACTTTCAATAATGCAAAATATCTTTCGCCATCTTTTGGTGGTCTGATTAAACCACTGATGGTATCACCGGTACGCAGGCTGAAACGTCTAATCTGGCTCGGGGAAACATAAATATCATCAGGACCAGCTAGGTAAGATGCTTCTGAAGAACGTAAAAAGCCGAAGCCATCTTGTAAAATTTCTAAAACACCGCCGCCGTATATATTTTCGCCGCTTTTCGCGTGCGCTTTCAAAATAGCAAAGATAATATCTTGTTTTCTTAAACGAGCTACGTTTTCAAGTCCCATGGACTCAGCAAGTTTTACAAGTTCATTGATTGACTTGTCTTTTAATTCGCGTAAATGCATATTGGTGGGTTCTTTATTACAGTTGTCATTCTCGTTAGTTTCACGAGAGAGGTTGATTTGATAAAGCTTAAAGGTTTGTGGCTTTATAAGTTAGCAGCTAGGCGTCGGGTCGTCCAGTGTTTATAC
>NZ_JAKEVK010000150.1:0-11434 GCF_022398435.1 Pseudoalteromonas sp. Isolate6
GATAAATATAGACTTAAATATAGCCAAGATATGGTTTGTTACAAAAACGAATGGAGAATAGCACAAAAAATTTTGCTGCTGTAGAGTTTTAAGATGGAATTGTCTCAATAAAGGGACATTTTAATTATCTGAATACACACAAGGGGATGTGTATTCAATTCCCTCATCAAGCTTGGGCAGAAGCTAAAGATGAGAATCAATATCAATGACAACGCTGTCATTATAGATTTATCTGTAAGTACTGTCTAGTTATTTTAAGAGAAATTTTTATGACAAAGGCCTATAAAATCTAAGATCAGCGAGTTAGTTATCACTATCTTTTGCACAAATTTGAATACCCCATTACGGGACTTGTTGATTTTCTCGGGGTCATGCTTTGAATAGGAAAAATTTATTGCCTTTATTCGCAAGAAGTAAGAAGTAAGAAGTAAGAAGTAAGAAGTAAGAAGTAAGAAGTAAGAAGTAAGAAGTAAGAAGTAAGAAGTAAGAAGTAAGAAGTAAGAAGTAAGAAGTAAGAAGTAAGAAGTAAGAAGTATTGTCGCTTCGAGCTTAATGTCCAGAGGTATTCAATCAGTTGACTCAAATAATCTAGGTAAGGCTAGCTACCACGCCAACCTTACCTTCTACTATTTCTAGTACCTATGATCTTAGGTTACGGGCACCAGAATACGGTCAAATTAATATCAGGATGATTTAATACAGCACGCAGTGGTACTTCATATTCTGAGCCGGGTTGTTTTGCCGCTTCATACACTGCCTTTTTTTCATCACCTGAAATCAATAAAACTACCGTCTTAGCACTAGCAATCCCCGCAAGAGACAGACTCATACGTTCTGTGATTTCGCCTGTCACTTCGCTTTGATGGGCATTAATTGCGCATACGGTATTTGTGGTCGTTAACGCGTGCTCTAGACCTTTCGCATTTGGGAATAAACTGGCGGTATGGCCATCCGGCCCCATTCCTAAAATAGTAACATCAAATGGCTTTTTTAGCGCCGCATAATCAGACTCACATGCACCAGCTCCCTCTTCTGCCGACTTTGCCGCATTCTTCATTGTCACAAATTGAGCATTCGCCGCTTTGTCTTGCAGTAATGTCGACTTGATAAATGCTTCGTTAGACTTTTCGTGATCCGGTTCGACCCAACGTTCATCAACCATAGCAACCGTAATTTTGTCCCAGCCTAGTTCAACACCAGAAAGGTGACGATACGCTGGAGCCGGTGATGAACCACCAGACACTAACAATACTGCTTCACCGTCTTGCTCAATACCTTGACTGATCCCAGCTTGAAGTAGCTCTGCAAGCGCTGCTGTCATTTCGTCTTTGGAGCTGAAATTTCTTTCTGTCAACTGTGCCATTACGCTTGCTCTCCCGCGTTGAACCAAACATGTTTGTTTTCTTCTAGTAGTTCATCAGCATCTTCAGGACCCCAAGAGCCAGCACGATAAAGTGATGGAGCCCCTTTACTCTGCCAACGCTCAATGATTGGATCAACCCACTGCCACGCTTGGCGCACTTCGTCACGGTGAATAAATAAAGCCGGGTTATTTGCAGCGGCGTCTAGCATTAAGCGCTTATACGCATCTGAATGATAGCCATTGTTATACTTTTCACTCAATGAGATATTTAGCGTCACTGGCTCTAGTTGCATTTCAAGGTTATCTAGACGCTTAGACATTAGCGTTAATTGAATACTTTCTTCAGGCTGTAATCTTATTACCAAACGGTTTGGCTGAATTGGACCTGCCGAGTCACCATAAACATTATGAGAAACTGGCTTGTATTCAACCACAATTTCAGCACAACGCTTTTTCATACGTTTACCTGTCCTTAAATAGAAAGGCACGCCAGACCAACGCCAGTTATCAATGTGAGCACGAATAGCAACAAATGTTTCTGTTTTACTCGACCCTTCACCCAACTCTTCTAAGTAACCAGGCACTAGCTTACCTTCAAGGTCACCTGGCACATATTGACCACGCACAACATTATTATCTACATTCGAGTCAATTAGCGGTCTGAGCGCTTCTAATACTTTAAGCTTTTCAGTGCGAATGCTGTTGGCATTCAGTTTATGTGGTGACTCCATCGCAACCAAGCAAAGTAGTTGCAATAAGTGATTTTGCACCATATCGCGAAGCGCACCTGCTTTGTCGTAAAAACCAGCTCTGCTTTCAAGACCTACCGTTTCAGAGATACTGATCTGAATATTATCTATAGCTTTAGCATCCCATAAATTCTCGAAAAGTGCGTTTGAGAATCTAAGCGCCATCAGGTTTTGAACCGTTTCTTTACCTAAATAATGGTCGATGCGGAAAACTTGCTCTTCCGAGAAGAATTCACCTATTTTTGCATTAATTTCTTCTGCCGATTTACCGCAATAACCAATAGGTTTTTCAACAACTACACGTGATTGTTCGGTAATGAGCCCTTTGATTGAAAGTAGCTCACAACAACGGCCATAAACCGCAGGAGGAAGTGACAAGTAAAAGACACGAGACTTATCTTCGCCATCAGCCAAAATATTCTTTAGCGTATCCCAATGCTCGTCTTCTTCTGTAACATTGACTACCACTGGGACTAAAAACTGTTCAAATTCAGACCAATCTTTCTTGTTATATTCGCCTTTGCCAAGGTGAGTTTGTAATGCGATATGTGCCGTTTCAATAAATTCTTGTTGTTTGTTTTGTTCACGAACGGTCGGTAAGATGCGAGTGCCTTCAGGTAAGTTGCCTTCTTGATATGCACGATACAAAGCAGGTAGGAGTTTGCGAAGTGCTAAATCGCCTCCCCCACCAAAAATTACGATGTCAAAAGGATTAAGCATAGTTCACTCTCATAAGTTAGGCGTGCACTACAAGCACGCAGTGTTTATTCGATTTGGAGCCACTCCAAAGCCTACCAAACTCATTATGTAACGGGTGATGATTTCTATTGCAATGCACTAGTAAATGAGTCTTAGAAACCTGTATTTCCTCTCACAAAAATACAGGTTCTAAGTACTCCAGCGCTACCCGTTCAAAGGTATTCTGTTTACTTCAAGTTCCACTCGAAGTATTAATTCGTTCTCTTTTGCTTGTAATAAGCGATTAGACCCGCCGTTGAGCTATCATGAGGGTTAGTAACACCTTCTTGCGTTAGCTCAGCTTCAATATTTGAAGCAAGCCCTTTACCAAGCTCTACACCCCATTGGTCAAATGAACACACATCCAAAATGATACCTTGGCAGAAAATTTTGTGTTCATACAGGGCAATTAGCCGGCCTACTGCTTTTGCATCTACCTTATCTAAAATAAATGAAGAGGTTGGACGGTTACCTTGGTGTATTTTATGCGGGATCAACTTGTCGATTTCCGCATCCGACTTACCTTTAGCCGTTAAATCTTCACGAACCTGCTGTGCATCTACACCCGCCATCATCGCTTCAGTTTGAGCGAAGAAGTTAGACAATAAAATATCGTGATGCTGACCTACTTTGTTTTGCGGCTCAATGGAAGCGATAAAATCAGCAGGTACAATCACATTACCTTGGTGCAGGCATTGATAAAAAGCATGTTGGCCATTTATCCCTGTCATGCCCCAAATAATCGGCACAGTCGTATAGTTCACCTGTTCTCCAGCAAAGGTAACATGCTTTCCATTACTTTCCATTTCACCTTGTTGTAAATACGCAGGTAGCATATGAAGCGCCTGATCATAAGGTAAAATTGCTTGTGCTTGATATCCCAAAAAGCTGGTATTCCAAACACTTAGCAACGCCATCAACAAAGGAATATTGTCCTCGTTATCTGCTGTTTTAAAGTGCTCATCGACTTCAAATGCACCTTCAAGCACTTCAACAAATTTATCGAAGCCTAAATAGAGTGCGATTGGTAATCCGATTGCACTCCATAGCGAGAAACGACCACCAACCCAGTCCCACATCGTAAACACATTGTCATCGCTAATACCAAACGCTCTGGTTTTCTCCAGGTTGGTACTCACTGCAACAAAGTGCTTGGCAATTGCCGATTTATCATTAGCTGCGTTCAAAAACCACTCAACTGCGGTCTTTGCATTGGTCATAGTTTCTGAGGTCGTGAAAGTTTTTGATGACACAACAAATAAGGTTGTTTCTGCGTCTAAATCTTTCAGCACCGAAGCAATCTGTACGCCATCAACATTCGAAACGTAATGCACTTTTAGCGTGTCATCTGCATACGCGGCAAGCGCATCAGTTACCATTTGCGGACCTAGGTTAGAACCACCAACGCCAATCGCAACCACATCTTTGACGGCTTTGCCTGTATACCCTTGCCATTCGCCCGAACGAACTCTGTTACTAAATGCTTGTAGTTTTTCTAATTCCGCATTGACTTGTTCAGTAACATTTACACCATCCACATAAATAGGTGTATTAGCACGATTACGCAGCGCCGTATGTAAAACAGCTCTGTCCTCAGTGATGTTTATTTTTTCACCAGAGAACATTCTTTCTCGCCAAAGTGCGATGTCACTCTCTTTTGCGAGCTGCATCATCTCAGAGAATATTTGGTCGTCAATGCGTTGCTTGGAAAAGTCGAACAACACACCCGAGATTTGACGAGAGAACTTTTCAAACCTTTGCGCATCGTTTTCAAACATTGTTTTTAAATGCTCTTGCTCTACTCGCTGCGCAGAACTACTGAGCTTTTGCCAACTATCCAAATCTACACGACCACCCATAACACACTCCCCTAAGACGTAAGTGATTGTTAGTTACCTTACTTTTCAGGTAGTAACAACAAAGAAACATGACTAAACAAGCACATTATGCCAAAATGACAACGCTGTCAAATTGCTTCTTTTCAATTTTACACTGCGAATAATAACCTAAAATAAAATTTTTGACACCGGTATCATTCATTTATTTCTGTGAATTGTAGTGCTAAATTCCGTACTTCTTAGATAGACTAAGACAAACAGATGATCCTTTTATTAAGCCAATGGTCGCTTTAGGAGCTAAATATTGTAGAAACTGGGCGCTAGCTTCTGCATACATAAAGCGCTACTATTCCACTGTGCTTAACAATGATCGATACAGACCGTAAATAGAAGAACAACTACATGAAAGTCACTATTAATGATGTTGCCAAGCTAGCTGGCGTATCAATGAAAACCGTATCGCGGGTAATCAATAAAGAACCTTCGGTTAGAAAAAAAACTTACGATCAAGTAATGCAAGCAGTCAAAGAGCTTAATTATCAGCCCAATATTGCTGCAAGAAACTTAGCTGGTACTTCTTCATTTGCAATTGGCTTAGTCTACGACAATCCCAATGCCTATTACGTAATTGATATGCAAAATGGGGTGTTATCTCGTTGTAGAGACGAAGGGTATGAGCTCGTTATCCACCCATGTGAGTCCAACTCGGAAAATATGGCCGAAGAGTTCATCACAATGATCAAGCGCTCGCGTCTCGCGGGTTTAGTCTTGACTCCTCCCCTATCCGAGCAACAAGCTATTATTGATATGCTAGATGAACTTGGCATTCACTACGTACGGCTGCTTTCAGGTCGAGCGCAAGAAGCGAAAAATAGCGCAAATAACTGTATCTTTGTTGATGATTACGCTGCAGCCTATGAAATTACCGAGCATTTGATCCAACTTGGACACAAAAACATCGCTTTTGTACTTGGGGATGAGGAACACAAATCAACAGCAGAGCGCTTAGCAGGATATCGTGATGCGCTAAAAGCCCACGGTATAACACAGGATGACTCACTGCTTTATCACGGTACTTACTCATTTGAATCTGGGGTAAAGGGCGCTAAAGCATTGCTGGCCGAAGGCAATCCAAACCAAATCACAGCAATTTTAGGTGGTAACGATGAGGTTGCAGCTGGCGCTTTATTTGCTGCGCGGCTGATGAACATAGAGATCCCAGGTCAACTGTCTATCAGTGGCTTCGAA
Source organism: Pseudoalteromonas sp. Isolate6 (assembly GCF_022398435.1). NCBI lineage: Bacteria > Pseudomonadati > Pseudomonadota > Gammaproteobacteria > Alteromonadales > Pseudoalteromonadaceae > Pseudoalteromonas > Pseudoalteromonas sp. Isolate6. Next base: position 5,937 of record NZ_JAKEVK010000150.1, read on the forward strand.
GACTCTCCATTCTCCCGCCAAACTTGGCCTAAGCTTACAACCGCACATCAGGCTAATAACATTATTTCTGAACATGCTGCGCGTTTATTATTTTCTAAAACACGGGGACATCGGAAAAATGATAAAGAGGTCTCACATGTGTTCACACCAAGCATAGTGGTTCGAGAAAGCACAGGTAGAATAACTCAGTAACGGATTAGCTGGTTGTCGGCCCATAGGCCGACCTATCTCAAAAATCAATCTTGCCTAGGCTTTACGAGCGTTAACCGCCGCCAAACCTTGCCAATCTTCTAAATCTTGCTCTGGCTTTTCAGCACGAAATTGTTGATACAATTCAATACCTTGTTCATCTTCTAAAATATCAACCTGTACGCCCTTGCTTTCAAGCAGTGGCTCATTACCTGAAGCATTTGTGATATCCCCAACCACGACTCGCTGAAACCCACGCATGTAGAGTAATGTTGCACATACGTCACAAGGACTTAAGCTGGTGTACAAAGTGGTTTTACTAAAATCAACCCTTCCTGCGTCTCGAATTGCCGAGGTTTCACCGTGGTTATATGGGTGGCTCTCTTGTACTAAAGTGTTGTGTCCTTTACCTACAATTTGATTGCTTTCATTATCAACAATAACCGCACCAATTGGGCACCCGCCCTCTTCATAGCCTTTTTTTGCCAGTAAAACAGCAATGTGCATAAAGTCTTTATCGCAAAGCTTACGCGTAAAGTCGCTATCGAGTAATACGCCAAGACTCTTGGTTGGCATATGTGCAATGGCATTGAGCGCTTCACTATTTACTTGGGTTTGTGCGTTGAGTAATACAGTCATTTTTTAATTCCTTGTCGCTTTTATAGGATCCGAGCTTAACACTATAATTTGGCGTAATTATGAAGTACCCAATCACATAGTTTATCTAACCAAGGTTTTGCCGCTTCAAGTGGCCAACCGCAATTGATCCGAAGATGATCTTGATACAAGTCTCGACTTGTAAATAAGCTGCCTTGGCGAATTTCAACCCCGAGCTCAGCGAGCCGTGAAGCGAGTACATCACAATCAATATTAGGCAGTTTCAGCCATAATGCCATTCCACCCCGTGGGGAAGATATTTTACAGCCCTCCGGTAAACGCGATTTCAAATACGTTTGGTAAGCGAAACAGTGCCCAGCTAAAGTGCGATTAAGCGCCCGTAAATGACGCTGATAATGTCCTGTCTCAATAAAGTGTGATACCGCCATTTGTAAACATTGATTTGGCATGCCGTGAAATGCCTGCATGAGCGCTACCACTTGGCTTTGATAACGCCCAGCTTCGCACCATCCAACTTGCAAACCCGGCGCTAATGTCTTAGACACTGAACTGCACCAAATTACATATCCGGCTTTATCCCATGCCTTTATTGGTAAAGGCATTGTTTGATTGTGGCTCAGCTCTCCAAATACGTCGTCTTCGATAATCGCCACTTGATACTGCGCAGCAAAGTCTGCAAGCCATGCTTTTTGTTGCACGGACAGACTGTGCCCCGTTGGATTTTGGTGATTTGCCGTAAGCAAACACGCAGATACCCTTTGCGTTGTCACCACCTGCTCTAAGGCTTCTAGATCGAGTCCTTCCGGTGTCGTTGGGATCTCAATCACCTTGAGTTGTAGCGTCGCAAGCAGTTGCAATAAACCTTGATAACATGGTGACGGCACCACCACACAATCCCCCGCTTTTGTGACAGCCTGCAGTCCCGCCATCACGGCTTGAATACAGCCGCTCGTCACCACAAGATTATCAGGGTTAAGCGCCAACCCCTTTTGTTTAAAGTGCTCGGTTAGATTCTCTCTGAGCGACATCAGTCCTATTGCGCTTGGATAATGAAAATGGTGATACTGAGGAGAGTCGAACGCTCGCTTTATAAACTTAGTCAGACGATTTATGGGCATCAACTCGGGCGCTACTTGCACCGTTGATAACATCGTATTGAGCCCTACAACAGAGGAGCTTAACCGTTTTTTAGGAGATTTCACTTCACTTTTAAACGTTGCAAAGTCAATATCGCTATTTTTAGCCGCTGGTTTGCAAATATAAAAACCAGATTTCTCTTGGGAAACTAAAAAGCCATTATCCTGTAATTCCTCATAGGTTCTAATTGCAGTACTCATACTCACGTCATGCTGCTTAGCAAAGATCCTAAGCGAAGTCATTTTTTCACCGCATTGACGTTCACCGGTGTTTATCTCTGCAATCACCTGCTCACTTAATGTAATAAACTTCCTCGCCATCTGTACCCCTAACAACAAAGAACTTTGTATCTGTACTGTATTTTTACCGAAGTTACACTGTAATTCCAGTATTCGTTCACAAATAGGATTGGCACATGACGATGACACACAACCAATGGCAAGTATTACCCCAATTACTCACTGAGTTTTCTAAACTTACCGAGGCATTTATAGAGTCGAGCAATAGTCGCTCAGTCGCAGGTCGCGATATTGCTCCGCCCGACCTAACACTCACAGAGTCTGGAATTGCATTTGAGTCACTGATAGAGATTTTTAGTAAACAAGTGGTACCAAACTTAAGCACAAGTACTGGGCCTAGGTATTGGGGATTCGTCACTGGCGGCGCAACGCCAATCGCTACTTTTGCCGATTGGTTGGTGTCAACCTACGACCAAAATGTCTCAAAGGGTGATGGCTCCATCGCAACCAATATAGAACGCCAAGCTATTCGCTGGCTAACCGAATTATTCGACCTACCAGCAAGCTTTGATGGTCTTTTTACCACAGGGGCAACGGCGGCAAATTACTTAGGTGCAGTCATAGCACGTCAGTTTGCAGGACACCAACAAGGGATCAATGTGGCAGAGGAAGGGGCCTTCGGTTTGGAAGTCGAGGTTTTTTGCGCGACGCCCCACGCGAGTATGATTAAGGCGCTTGGTCTTGCAGGCCTAGGCCGCAACCAAATCACTAGAGTAGCAACGCAAACAGGCAATGAGGCTACGGATACCGCAGCGCTTGAGTCAGCACTTGAAAAAAGTAACGCCAAAGGAAAAATTGTCATCGCCAGTGCCGCCACCGTTACTGGCACTAATTTTGATGATTTAATTCAGATCCGCCGATTATGCGATAAACACCAAGCTTGGCTGCATGTTGATGCTGCATTTGGCATTTTCGAGCGTCTGGTTTCCGGTTCCCAAGGTCGCACTAAGGGGCTTGAGTTAGCCGATAGCATCACCTTAGATGCACACAAGTGGCTTAATGTGCCATACGACTGCGGGATCTTTCTCACTCGTCATTTGCGCTACTTGGTTGAAAGCTGCGACGTTCCAGCGCCTTACTTAGTCACATCAAAAGCCGACCCCGACTTTTTTTCGATGGGGGTAGAAAACTCTCGTCGATTTAGGGCACTGCCCGTTTGGATGTCGTTACTTGCCTATGGTAAAGACGGGATCCGTCAATGGGTAAGCAAAAATATTGCGCAAACTAAACAACTTGCAGACTGGTTTGCTGATTCTCCAGACTATGATTTAGTTTATTATGGAGAGTTGAATGTAGTGCTTTTCAAGCCAAGTGGTAAAGACGACGACGCGACAACCGCCCTCCTTCATGCCATTAATGCGGACGGCCGTATATTTGTCAGCCCAGGGAGTTGGCAAGGACAGAAGGTGATCCGTGCTGCGCTCAGTAATTGGCAAACGGAGCAAGTTGATTTAGACATAGCAAAAAGCGCATTAACCGAATTAGCTAAGGCGCTTTAAGATTATAATATTTGAAGTTAGCTAACGCTGTGATTAGGAGTGATACTTTGCGCCAATTTGCGACTGTATTCCTCAAAATCGATATTGCTTTGCTCACCAAGTCCAGCCACCGCATGAGAAATAAACTGCGGTGGTACAAATAGATAAGTACGTTTTTTAAATTTCCAATGACGCACGATGTGCTTGGGCTGATGCTTGTCTTCATCTAACCCAGCCAACGAAAATAAGTCTTGCCAGTCACTCTCGGTATCGCCGGTCGACTGGGCAATACTTTGTGGTTCGATACTAAGCAAAATTGCCGACGTTTGTGGCACGCCCATCAACAGCTCACCAATAAAAAAGATGCTTCCACTGCGGCACAGCTGCTGTTGTGCTTCCGTCATCTCAGATTGCTCTGCCATCTTCGCCCTTTGATATTGCATCCCATTAAACATGGACTTGGCAAAAGGCAGCTGCTTTTCAGAAAACTCTCGATTTAGTACATGCTGAAACAGCGCTTTGCCGAGCGTATTACCTACGCCATCATGACTAAAAGTGCCTTCTTCCACATTGGTTTCAATGAAAAGCCCTGACTCTACCAAAATATTTTTCACGGCTTGATAGTTAAATATTGAAAACGGCTTACCCGTCACCGGATTTGTTGTCGACGTCACCGCTTTTGTCATCGCAGCAAAAAACACACTAATATCAACGAATGCACTTTTTAAGTCAGTGTCAAAGCTCTGAATGCTATCCGCCGTGGCACACAACATGATATTACCCGTTTCATTAAACACATAATGTTTAGTAATTGGAGTATATATTGGCTGAGACTGCGGTTTTGACGGTTTATCTTGCTTGCTAAACCAAGTTGAGAACATTATGTACTCCCAACATTAACTGTCCTTTTTAGTCGTTTTACTGGCTGCCGTGGCTTGCGAGGGTGCGGCTATGACACTGCGCATTGATTCAATCAGATTATTAAACTCTGGATCTGACATCGCCTCATTGAGCGAAGCCGCTTGCTTGACAAATGCAGGTGGCACAAATAAGTATACTGATTTGCACAGACTTAACTGCACGTCTGTATGCCCGCCTTGTAAACAAGGGCCAGCTTGCCACACCGATTTGACATCATTGGCATCCGCTGAGATAACAATTGGCGCAATAGAAATAGCACCAAGTAAATATTCGCAAACAAAAATAATCGTCCCGACCTTTTTGTCTTGACTGTCGGAACTCGCACTGATACTTACCGAGGCTTGCCCCATACCAGCGATCATATCCATCAATGATTTACCTATGGAGGCTAAATTACCACTGAGCCCCAGTAACGTCTGGATCAATTGGCTTGATAAAGTAACGCCACTTTGCTTACTTTCAAATTGAATATTGCTATCTGTCACTTTGACAAAAAGACCTGAGCTTGAGACTAATTTATTGAGTGCATCGTAGTCGTACAGACTTGTCCCAGCCTCTGCCATCGCTTTTGTAAGCGCGGCAAAAAATACGCTGACTTCACCAAACGCATTTTCAGCTTCTTGCGGCAATACACTTCCACCTGCGGTACTATTTAGCGTACTTGCGATAAATAAGTTGCCGGTAGCATTCACTACAAATTGTTTAGTCGCTGGCACTTCATTGCTGTTTGTCGTCGTTAAATTAGCGGCTCTGGTTTGTGCATTGCTCACTACAGTACCTGGTTGAGGTGTTGGCATACTCGCTCCTTAAATCTTGATGTGGCTTGTCTGTTTCTTATGTCGTTTTAGTGTAGCCG
>NZ_JAKEVK010000151.1:0-11351 GCF_022398435.1 Pseudoalteromonas sp. Isolate6
ATTCTCCATATTTCTGGCATAATCCTGCAGAATAAAATAATAAAAAGGCTAACTTCTTGAAACGTAGAACTTTCCTATCTGTCGGAACAGCGATCACTGCAACTTCTTTTATGCCATTTAGCTGTTTTTCGTCTGAGCAGCCGCTTGATTTGGCAGTCCAAAGTACGCAAGTCACCAACAATGAGTATGGTGAGTCCGACAGGAGAAAAAGTTGCTGCAAGCGGCAATCGCGTTAAGGTCTTCGAGAATAGCGGTGTCTTTGCATACTCGTATGGTGGTAGTCGTGTGATAAAAAGAAAACTTAATAATGTCGATGGTCATCAAGAGATATTACTAATAGATAGGAAGCTTGGAGATAGGTGTTGGGTGTTGGATAAAAAAGTCAATAAATTGATAGCGCTGAACTAAAACTGAACTAAACTCATTCATTAGAAGGTGAGTTAGTGATTTATACCACCTTTTTAAATGAGAACTAACACTAAGGACTTAGGAGCTTATCATTTTATGGAAAAGCAGCTGTTTTCTGATGTGACCAAGCTAGATTTCGCCGATCCACAAATCGATGATTTATTAAAGTACTCAATAAGAACGCAACTTGAGTCAATGTTGAAGACTCAGCTCACAGCGAGTGAGCGACAAGCCGTGTTACAGAAAAGTTTTATTGACGCAATTAGGTTGGTGTTGATAGACACCAAAGTGGAACATCAGCAGTTGATGGCTGCCTTCGAAACTATGTATGACTGTGCAGTTCAGTCCATGGCACAAGCAAAGTTAAGTCAAGAGCTGCTGACCAAACAGTATGTTTCGCCCACAGGCCTAATCATGTCGCCCCATAACTGTAAGCATACAATTAAAGATATTTATCGCATTAAAGGGTACGCGCGAGGGATTGATCAAGCTATTCGTGGAATGCTGAAAAACAAGGCACAGATCACAGTGCTCTATCCTGCTTGTGGGCCTTTCGCACCTTTATTATTACCGCTACTCAGTTACTACAAAGAACACGGCGTTTTTTCCAGTGACCAAATAAAAGTCAGCCTGATCGATGCGCACCCAGGAGCAGTGTTGTCTCTACAACAATTAGTCGAGGATCTTGCTCTAGAAGATTATGTAGAGCACATAGAACAGGTTGATGCTACCGAGTTTATTCCTGAATCTTCAGTTGACTTACTGGTGCTTGAAGCTATGCAGCATGGCTTTACAAAAGAAGGCCAGCTAAGCATTGCGAAGCACCTGGTTAAGTACCTTTCAATTGATGGCTGGATGGTGCCAAAGCGCATTTCCATTAGGGGCATGATGGTTATCGGGGAAACAGAGTTCAATCAGCAGTGGAAAGAGGTGGATTATAGCCACTCAGAATATGTAAATGAGGCTGCATTAAATGACCGTATTGAGCTTGGAGAGTTACTTCGAATCGACAAATCATCCCTCCTAAAAATGCAGGAGGTGGAGTTAGCTAATGGTATTAAAGTAGTGGCAGGTAATTTGATCACCATTCCAAAAGGCGTCGCGGATATGGGTGAAAGAGTATTAGCGATTTATGCAAATGTAGAGACCTTTGCAGCAGAAGGTGTGGGGCAATACGATTCTGGGATCACACACCCTCGGCCTGATATGACATTTTACGTCGATGCTAAACCTAAAGAAGTAGAGCACACACACTTTGTTGCATGTGGCGGTGATAAGGTGCAGTTTTACTACCAACTTAGTGGTTTGCCAGGTTTTGTACCTGTGAAAGTATAGGAATTCATTGATGAAATCTAAATATGCTCTATTCAGCGGTAGCTGCCTATGTTTATTAGCTGTTCAATATCTACTACAGAGAGAAGCGCTGGCCTGCGTTGTTTTAGTCGAGGCGGAGGCAAATCCTGATCTTGAGCAGTTAAAGCAGTTTTTAAATCATCATCAAATACCTATGCTGCAATATCGAGAAGATTCTGATAAACACTTGATTTCAGAATTGGACAGGCTCGGAGCTAATCGTGGCTTGGTTTATCTATTTCGGCACAGAATTCGGTCAGAAGTTATCCGCTATTTTAACAATGACATCGTCAATATCCATCCAAGTGCTTTGCCTGAATTCCGAGGTCCCATGCCACTTTTTTGGCAGCTTAAAGAAGGAGCTGAAACCGTCCGGCTAACTTTGCATAAGGTCATTGAGGAGTTAGATTGCGGAGCAATAGGTGCGTATATCGACTTACCTATTCACCCATTTGATACTTCACAGTGTTTACATCAAAAAGTTGCGCAAATGGTTCCTGCTCTGTTGGATAAGCTTATTCAACAAGAAGCAACGGGTACACTCAATTGGCATGAGCAGCCTCAAGCCGAAGCGTTAAACAAAATACATTACGCTAGGCACGTTAAAATTGAAGATCTGGTTATCGACTTTCAGCGAGATACCTGTACACAAATCGTTAACCTTACTCGAGCCGCAAACACTGAACTGGGAGGGGCGCGATTCAAATTTCGAAATGGCCTAATACAGCTTATGCAGGCAACCAAGATTGATTGTGATTTGATGGGTGTACGACCTGGAACGGTCATTGAACTTGACCGAACTAATGGTTTATTGGTCAAAGTTGTAGATGGGGCGGTGCGGTTAGACATTGTTTTAACAGAGCAGGGCATATTTGATGGATATCGTTTTGCGATGTTATTTGGATTAGAAGCTGGAATGGAGATGTCTAATTTTAGTTAGCAGAAAGTAAACTTGGATTGGAAAGAAAAATTATCTAACTGATTTAAATCAATGGTAATGCAGTAGTTTTAAACTAAATTTAAACGGTAGCTTAGTTGAGAAGGATTGATTGGTAACTGTGCCTATTCACTTTGTATCCTGCATTTCTAACTATGCTCTGAATGTAAACTCAGAAGCGAGGTAGACATGAACATTAAGATTAACCTAACAAATTGCTATGGCTACGACCTTACGTTGTATTCCTACAGCGGTGGTGCAGCGCCCAAGGGAGAGGGACAAAAGATTTGCAAGCTCGAAGGAAAAGGTGAGATGGAAGTTGCACTTGGAGAAAGTGGAATTTTAGATATACCTGGGATGGGAAGCTTGTTGGTTCAATACCTAGGAAAGCAAAAGTTAGAGGATTGTCATGAACGTTTTTGTGACAGTCCGAGTGAGTTTGATCAATATGACCAAATGGCATTGCTACGCTACAAAACCAATGAGCTCTACTGGCGTTTTCCTGCGCCTACAAACGACGCTCCGGCCGAACTGAATATTAGCATTAATGATATTGGTACAATTTGCCTCGACAAAGTACTAAGCGGGGAGGCACGTAGAGTGCAGCTACCTGAACTTTTTATTCCTCCCGTTTTCACTGCACATTTGCCAGCGGGGGATCCGGACTAACTAAGTGCAGTGATAGAGAAACAATTAAGTATGAGTTTTTAGGCTAAGTAGTATTTGAAGTAGTAAGTGCGAACTATTCGCAACAAATCGATAAACCAATGAGTGGGTTTAGTGGTACTGAGCGTTTATCGTTAAAGGGCATGTTTACAAATTAAAGAGGAATTCATATGTCTCCTGATCCGTATATTGGCTCAATGGGTACCTTCGGCGGTGCTTTTACAATTAGAAACTTTGCAATGTGTTTAGGCCAGACGATGGCTATTTCACAAAATCAGGCGTTGTTTGCTTTGATAGGAACTATTTATGGTGGTGATGCGCGCACTACGTACGCGTTACCAGATCTGCGCGGTCGCAGCCCGGTAGGACAAGGTGTGCGCCCAGGTGGTATGGATTACCGTCAAGGTGAAAGGCAAGGTACAGAACTGGTAGGTATTGAGATCATTCATATGCCTGCACATTCTCATACTGCTATTTTCACGCCGCTTGGAGGTACAAATCCAGTAAGTGGCACGCTACAGGTCGCAACCAATACGGCAAATGCCAAAACCCCAGATACTAGCTCTTATATTGCAGCAAACAATAGTGATGCTTTCTTCAAACCAGGTTTTGAGTCAGCGAATCTGACGACTATTGAGGGGCTAACGGTATCTGGTGGTGGCTCTGCGGGCGGAACTGTCACTGTCACTAACACAGGTGGCTCTGCACCTTTGAATATATTAAACCCGGTATTACCGGTTAACTGGCTGATTGCAACGGACGGGGTGTTTCCTCCTCGTAACTAATCGGTACTGGATATGGGCTGACCATGCACAGGGTTGGCCCGCTTTAGCAATGGATTGTCATCAAATTGCGTTGAAGTAAATATTAAAACGATAAAATGTCACTGGACCAGGTAAATTAACGGAGTAGTTATATGAAATTAAGTAAAGTTGCCACCGCCGTAACGTCGGCTGGTATATCAGCAGCGTTGTTTTCCGGCAATATCTGGGCAGGCCAAAAGATATTGGATTATTCCTCCGGCACAGGTACGCCAACGGATGTGAGAGATGGCGCCAGTGGCGTACCGGATATTTCTCTCGATACAGCCGGCGACGTTACTTTTATCCTGGATGGTGGCGAAAGTGGAGACAGTTATACAGCAGAGAGCTTTGCTGTGGCCTTTAGCTCGTTTTATGCTGCAAATTTTATTGGTAATTCCGGAGCCAGCGCGACTGACAAGGCCTATAAACTCCTGGAGAATGCAGGCACACATTTTAGTTTTGATGGCATTACCTTTGTCCGCGCAACTGCCACTGATGCAGAGCACAGGGTTCGATTTACCGGCTTTAAAGACGGTGGTCAAACGGTCACGGTTGACTTAACGCCACCGGTTGGGCCCGGAGTGGGTACGACCTTTAGCTTTACGCGTAGTAGTGATTTTAATAACGCGCTCTGGCAAGACATTGACACCTTAATCATTTCATTCCCGGATACAGATCCCGCCAGTGCTTACGACTCACGCTTCGCAATCCGAAACATCACACTGGACGATGCTCCAGCGTCTGATTCAACGCCACCTGTTTTTGTCAGCGCAAGCTCAACCCCCACTGACGATGCAACCAATGTCTCTGTCAGTAATGATATAGTCATCGCCTTCGATGAAGACATTACACTGGGTAGCGGCAATATCACCATCCGTAATGTCACAGATAATAGTGTTTTTGAAGAGTTTGATGTTGCCAATGAAAGTGATGGCACAACAACATCACCAGGCGCAGGTCGTGTCAGTATTACCAATGATAAAGTCTATTTAAACCCACCCGGTAACCTGGTAGGTAATCGAACTTATGCAATACAAATTGACTCGGGGGCGGTAACAGATACATCCAGCAACCCGTTCACTGGGATCAGTGACGACACGACGTTTAACTTCACGACTGTAAATACAGCTCCAGTCGTAGACCTAAATAGTGGCACCGGTGGCAATGATAATACAGCCAGTTTTTCAGAGGGCAGTGGCGCGGTTAATATTGCTAGTAGCGCGTCAGTAACAGACGCCGATGGTGATACAATAAGCTCGATTGAGATTACGTTAACAAACCCAAAGGGAGATACTGGGGAAGGACTATATGTTTCCGCTTCTGCCGTAGATACGTTAAAAGGTACATCAGGCTCTTCAGCTTTTGAGGGGGTGAGTACGATTGACATTTCTAGCCTTTCAGCTTCTGCTGCACAAGTGCAAACCTTCTTGCAGGCCGTCACATACAACAATACGTCCAGCACACCAAATGAAACTGCGCGCACGGTGACCGTGCAGATCAACGATGGCACTATCGACAGTGACAGTCGCACAGCCTCCATCAGTGTGACAGATGTTACGGCTGCCAGCTCAAGCGCCGCTGGTTTTGACACAACTAATGGCACAAACCTGTCGCCCGCCATTACCTTTGCAGGCGGTGACGAAACCCTGACAATCGCTAATGCCAGCCACACGACAGGCTCTACAGCAAGTGGTGGGACGGGCACCGATGTGCTCTCGGTACCTACTAGCACTAACCTAGCCAGCTTAACGTCGTTGAGTGGCTTTGAGACGCTTACACCAGATAGCGGTGCATCCATTACGCTGACCGAATCTCAGCATGAATCGTTTACCACCATTAATGGCGCGGGGACTAACCAATTTACGCTCAGCAGTGCCGATGGTGATGGTACGATTAGCGGTGATGCGGATATCGAAACCTATGTATTGGGCGCAGGTTTTACCTTTACGCTGGGTGGTGCTTCACAAAATGTAACGGGCAGTAGCTCGGCTGATACCGTTGTAACGGGGACTGTAACTGCTACAGGTACTTTAGCTGGTAGCGGCGGCACTGATGTGCTGCAACTGAGTAATGGTGCCAGTATTGCCGGTGCCACAGTGAGTGGCTTTGAGACCCTGACACTGGATGCGAATGCTGCGGTCACCATGACAGAGGCACAACACGATGCATTCAGTACCGTTAACGGCAGCGCAACTGAAAGCATTACTATCTCTGCAGCAACCGACGGTTTAACAGCTGCAAGCGCCATTGAAACTTATGTTTTAGGTGCAGCGAACAGCATCACACTGAGTGCTGCGGGCCAGAATGTAACAGGTAGCAGTGGTAACGATACTGTAAACATAGGAGCATTAACCGCAACGGGCACGCTTAACGCTGCGGGCGGCACCGATACACTATCAATGAGCTCTGGGGCTAGCATTGCTGGTGCAACAGTATCAAATTTTGAGAACCTGACATTGGCCAGTGGTGCCACCGTGTCGATGACGGCTTCTCAGCCTGCTCTATTTGGTGGCACTATCACAGCTGCAGGCACTGAAACGATTAATATCTCTGGTGACGGTGACTTTACAACGCTTGCTAATGTTGAGAGTTTTTCAGTTGGAGATTCATCGACCAACAGCAGAACGATAACAGTTGGGGCCGCTGGCACATCGGTAACGGCTTCGTCATCTACGGATGCGGTCACATTCAATGTGGGGACGCTAAGTTACACAGGCACACTTACCGGGGATGCTACGACAGCAGATACTTTATCTATGTCTTCAGGGGCGAACATCTCTGGCGGTACGCTCGCCAATATTGTTAATCTGACTTTGGCCAGTGGTGCATCCGTTACCATGACTCCGGAACAAAATGCCACATTCACAGGCACGGTCACAGCAGCAGGCTCCGAGACCATTACAATCAGCGGAGATGGTGACTTTACTACACTTACGGGTATAGAGACATACTCAGTAAACGACGATAGCACCAACACCCGGACTATCACAGTCACCAATGCATCTGCCACGATAGACGCAACCGTATCTAACGACGCTATCACGTTTGATATCGCTGGCAGTGCATTTAATGGTTCGTTAGTCGGTGACCCAACTACCGGTGATACAGTGAGTGCATCAGATGGCGCTGATGTCAGTAGTGGGGGGTTTACCAACATTGGCACTCTATCACTGTCCAGTGGCGCAACGGTGGCGATTGACGCGGCGAATGTAGCAAATAACTTCACTACGGCGATTACCGGTGCTGCGGGTTCTGAAACGCTCAAACTGATGGACGGGGGCACGTTTAACTTTACCAATACCAGCGTATCCGAAATCGAAAACCTGGCAATTGGTACCAATAACATCTTTACCATTACGCTGACAGATAACTTTGACTCCAACGGTAATTCGGTCACTATCTCTAATGCCGCGGGCTTTGCGCTTGCTGGTGGAATTACGCTGAATGCCAGCGCACTGAGTGGCGATACCATTAACATGACTGCCACTGACTTTGATGGTAATGACACCATCACCGGTGGTAGCGGGAGCGACACCATTCGCCCTGGGGGTGGTACAGATTCGATGACAGGTAACGCAGGCAATGATAATTTTGTTGGCGACGCATCGGATCTCAATGGCGACACCATTACCGATTTGAGTGTGGGTGACATTATTACTATCAATAGTGTCACTGGCCTGACAACCAGCAACGTGCGTTTCAATGGTACTAGCACACTTCAGGTTGATACCAATGCGACTGACTTTAGCTCCATTGAAGTGGCAATTAGCTTGTCAAATGCGCCAGCCAATTCACTAGATTTTACTGTAGCAGATAATGGCGCCAACACTGATATCACCTTTATTACGCCGAATGATGTGCCTGTATTTAGTAACCTCAATGGTGGCGGTACATTCATAGAAAATGGCTCGTCTGTGGTGATTGACTCAGATGTTTTGATTGCCGATACTGAACTGGACGCGCTCGACAGCGGCGCAGGTAACTATAATAACGCGACGTTGACCATTGCCCGCAACGGTGGTGCCAATGCTCAGGATGTGTTTGGTAACAATGGTCTACTGGGCACTCTGACCGAGAGCAGCACTTTTACTTTTAATTCGACGACGGTCGGTACAGTTACCACCAATTCATCCGGCACGTTAGTGTTGACATTCAATACCAATGCAACATCTGCATTCGTTGATTCGGTGTTGCAAAATATCACTTATCAGAATAGTTCAGATGCTCCTCCGTCTTCGGTGACGCTCGATTATACTTTTAATGATGGTATTGCAAATAGTACAGGTACTAATCAGGCCGTGGTCAATATCACCGGCCAAAACGATGCTCCGACAGACATAAGCCTTGACACATCATCAATCAATCAGTCTGCAACTGGTGCAGGTGCTAACATAGGGACTTTGAGTACCACAGATCTTGATACCAGTGATAGCCACACCTATTCTATCGTCAGCAGTGGGGCGAGCGCTAATGGCACCTGTAGTGCAGATACTGATAACGGCAGTTTCCAGATCAATGGTTCTAATTTAGAAGCGCAAGCTGCGATCAATGCCGGCAGTTATATTGTTTGTATACAAACCAGTGATTCTACTACGACATTCCAAGAAGCATTTACGGTCACGGTGAACGATGATGTGGCACCCGACGCGCCATCCACTCCAGATCTTGACGCCGGTTCAGATACCGGTTCTTCAAATTCCGATAACAATACCAATGATACCACTCCAACCTTCAGTGGCACTGCGGAAAGTGGCTCAACAGTAAGGCTTTATAGCGATCAAGAAGGCGGTGGTACAACGGTCATTGGCACAGGTACAGCGACGGGTGGTAACTGGCAAATTACCACCAGTGCACTGACCGCTGGTGTAACCCATGCCATCACAGCAAAAGCAACGGATGCAAATAGCAATGAAAGTAGCGCATCCAGCAGCTTAAGTGTCACGATAGACACAACCGCGCCTTCAGCGCCAGGCACACCTGATCTGGATGCAAGCAGCGATACTGGTACATCTAATACGGACAATATCACCAACGATACTACGGCAACATTTACCGGTTCTGGCCCTAATGGCGGTGCTATTACGTTAATTTCAAGCATTGATGGAACTGTGGGTACCGGCATAGCAACTTTAGGTACTTGGACTATCACAACGTCTGCTTTGACAGCAGGCACACATACGATGACAGCTCGTTCGACCGACACAGCAGGTAATACTGCTGACGGCTCAGGTCTATCTGTCACAGTAGATACGAGTGTGAGTGCGGTCAGTATTACTACGCCTATTGAAGTCGATGGACTAGTCAATGCGGCTGAAGATAATGATGTCTTAATTGCAGGCTCCAGCGCGGAGGCGGGCAACAGTGTGACGGTGACCATCACGGACAATAACAGCTCGGTGAGTCGTACCGTGACTGCCGATAACTCCGGTAACTGGACGCTAAGCGGGAGTGAGCTGGATGTCAGTGGCTTGAATAATGGCACGCTCACAGTCTCGGCGACGCAAACTGATACTGCTGGTAATACCTCTAGCGCAGCCACCCAAACGATTACCCTAGACAATGCGGCGCCATCTGCGGTGACCATCACCACGCCAATTGAAACCGATGGACTCGTGAATGCCGCCGAAGATAATGATGTCTTAATTGTAGGCTCCGGCGCAGAGGCGGGCAACAGTGTGACGGTGACCATCACGGACAACAACAGCTCGGTGAGCCGTACCGTGACTGCCGATAATTCCGGTAATTGGACGCTAAGTGGTAGTGAGCTGGATGTCAGCGGTTTAAATAATGGCACACTTACAGTATCAGCGACGCAAGCGGATAGCGCAGGTAACACCTCTACCGCTGCGACGCAAACGATTACGCTAGACAATGCGGCGCCATCTGCGGTGACCATCACTACGCCAATTGAAACCGATGGACTCGTGAATGCGGCCGAAGATAATGATGTCTTAATTGCAGGCTCTGGCGCAGAGGCGGGCAACAGTGTGACGGTGACCATCACGGACAACAACAGCTCGGTGAGCCGTACCGTGACCGCCGATAACTCCGGTAACTGGACGCTAAGTGGGAGTGAGCTGGATGTCAGCGGTCTGAATAATGGCACGCTGACTGTCTCGGCAACTCAGGCAGATAGCGCAGGTAACACCTCCACCGCTGCGACGCAAACGATTACGCTAGACAATGCGGCGCCATCTGCGGTGACCATCACCACGCCAATTGAAACCGATGGACTCGTGAATGCGGCCGAAGATAATGATGTCTTAATTGCAGGCTCTGGCGCGGAGGCGGGCAACAGTGTGACGGTGACTATCACGGATAACAACAGCTCGGTGAGTCGTACCGTGACTGCCGATAACTCCGGTAACTGGACGCTAAGCGGGAGTGAGCTGGATGTCAGCGGTTTAAATAATGGTACGCTCACAGTCTCGGCAACTCAGGCGGATAGCGCAGGTAACACCTCTACCGCTGCGACGCAAACGATTACGCTAGACAATGCGGCGCCATCTGCGGTGACCATCACCACGCCAATTGAAACCGATGGACTCGTGAATGCGGCCGAAGATAATGATGTCTTAATTGCAGGCTCTGGCGCGGAGGCGGGCAACAGTGTGACGGTGACCATCACGGACAACAACAGCTCGGTGAGCCGTACCGTGACTGCCGATAACTCCGGTAACTGGACGCTAAGCGGGAGTGAGCTGGATGTCAGCGGTTTAAATAATGGTACGCTCACAGTCTCGGCAACTCAGGCGGATAGCGCAGGTAACACCTCTACCGCTGCGACGCAAACGATTACGCTAGACAATGCGGCGCCATCTGCGGTGACCATCACCACGCCAATTGAAACCGATGGACTCGTGAATGCGGCTGAAGATAATGATGTCTTAATTGCAGGCTCCGGCGCGGAGGCGGGCAACAGTGTGACGGTGACYATCACGGATAACAAYAGCTCGGTGAGCCGTACCGTGACCGCCGATAACTCCGGTAACTGGACGCTAAGCGGGAGTGAGCTGGATGTCAGTGGTTTAAATAATGGCACGCTGACTGTCTCGGCAACTCAGGCAGATAGCGCAGGTAACACTTCCACCGCTGCGACGCAAACGATTACGCTAGACAATGCGGCGCCTTCTGCGATAACCATCACCACGCCAATTGAAACCGATGGACTCGTGAATGCGGCT
>NZ_JAKEVK010000152.1:0-11337 GCF_022398435.1 Pseudoalteromonas sp. Isolate6
GTCATAGAGTGTCGGCCTAAAGGCCGACCTACGGTTTTAGATGTTACCCATTTCCCAGTACTTTGGCAGGATCCGTTTTGGTGGCTTGCCAAGCAGGATATAAGCTTGCGACGACTGCCATAACAAAAGTCGCTGGAGCTTGAAAATTTAGTCGCAGAGAATGAAGGTAATGAGCGCAATATGCAGATCTTAAAAGCCCTTTATCATTACGCTCAAAGTTTGTAATTAGCGGGTTTTCGGTCTTAGAGTGTCGACCTAAAGGCCAACCTACGGTGCGTGTGTCATGGAAAATGAGATAAGACCATGCAATGATGAATGGGCGTATCGGCCCATAGATGTCGGCCTAAAGGCCGACCTACGGTTTTAGGTGTTACCCATTTCCCAATACTTTGGCAGGATCCGTTTTGGTGGCTTGCCAAGCGGGATATAAGCTTGCGACGACTGCCATAACAAAAGTCGTGACTAAACTGATATAAATGTCTGTCCAAATAATTTTGCTCGGTAAGTATTCAATAAAGTAGACGCCTTCAAGCGGATTGCTATCACTCATATTGATCCAAGCTTTAAAAATATCGGGAATATTAATAGCAATAAAAATGCCGATCCCAGTGCCTAACAATGCACCAATCCCTGCATACGTCACACCTTGTAACGCAAAAGTCGAAAAAATCGTACTGTCCTGTGCGCCCATGGTTTTCAAAATGGCGATATCCGCCCGCTTTTCTTTTACTTCCATCACCATAGAAGAGACGATATTAAAGCTCGCTACTGCGATGATCAGAAATACCACGAGATAGACGATAGTGCGCACCATCTGAATATCTTGATACAGTCCGCCTTGCGTTCGAAACCAAGATGATACGTACACTAAATCAGGTAATGCCCTACCCGCTGATGTCGCAATTAATTGTGCCTGAAACACATCACTCACCTTGGCACGCAAGTCCGTTACTTGATCTTCTCTAAAGTCCATCGCTTCTTGCAGTGCGTTAAGTGGCACTAAGGCTAATGTTTGGTCAAGTGGCCCGCCCATATCAATAAGCCCCACCACCGTCGCCGTTAATCGCTTTGGCGCAGCGAGTGGATTATCCGAATGTTTGTTAGCAACCAAGAGTTGGATATTATCGCCAGCCACGACGCCAAGCTTGTCAGCTATTCCTTTGCCGATGATCACTTCACCCGGTTTTAGTGCCTTTAATTCTGCGCCTTTTATAAAATCACCTATGCTCGACACCGTATGATGCCTATTTGGTGCAATCCCTTTTAACTGCGCCGCTTTTAAGGTGCCTTTGTATTGCAGCATGGCTGTTAAGTTAATTTCGGCCGTCGCACTTACGACGCCACGCTGACTCTCCAAGATCTCTACTTTTTGCTGCCACGCTTGAATAGGGTCGTAAGGTGCTTGATAACTCACTTGCGGCACCACCGACAACAGCCGCTGCTCTAATTGTTCTTCAAAACCATTAATCACAGAAAGTGCGACTATCAATACTGCCATACCCAGCATTACACCAAGCGTAGAAGCACGGGTTAAAAAACCAATAAAACCAAGCTGACGTTTAGACTCTCTAAAGCGTTTGCTTAAAAAATAACTAAGCATGCTGATACACACCTACTTTGCCATCGTCCAGTTGCACTGCACGACCAAGCTTATCTGCCAACTCTAAGTCGTGTGTTACAACAACAAAGCTGGTTTTTAGTTGCTGATTGAGTTCAGCTAGGAGGTCATAGATCCTTAGCGCATTATGCTTATCAAGATTGCCGGTTGGTTCATCAGCTAGCACCAAATCAGGTTCTGTTACTAACGCTCTCGCTATCGCAACACGCTGTCTCTCCCCCCCAGAAAGCTCTGAAGGCTTATGATCAGCACGGTGACTCAAGCCCACTTTATCGAGCATGTGTAATGCTTTTTCGCGGGCTTGCTTTGCTTTATAACCGGCAATTAATAATGGCATCGCCACGTTTTCAACCGCACTAAACTCCATCAACAAATGATGAAACTGATAGATAAAACCCAAATGCTTATTTCTAAATTCCGCCTGCTTTTTACGTGACAGCTTGCCAACTTCCACACCTTTGATTTTTACACTGCCGGTGGACGCTTTATCCAAGGTGCCTAGAATATGCAGTAAAGTACTTTTACCTGAGCCTGAGCTACCCACAATCGCAAGCATCTCCCCTTGGGTTACAGATAAATCAACGCCTTTTAATACCGTTACCTCGGCTTTACCATCTTGGTAGCTTTTGACCAAATCTTGGCAGTCAATGACTAAATCACTCATATCTTAATACCTCTGCTGGCAGCACACTCGACGCGCGTTTAGCTGGATACAAGGTTGCTAAAAAGCTTAGCAATATGCTGCCCACTGCCATAATCGTTAAATCTGTTAGTTCTATTTTGACCGGAAGTTCAGCGCCACCAAGCAACTGAAGGCCTGCGAGGTGGAGCACCTCATTAATATTGTTCGAAAGCAATAATCCACCAGCAACACCAATGAGTGTGCCAAAAACGCCGTTATACATCCCTTGCGCCATAAACACTTTAGCTATCATTTGTGGTGTAAAGCCAAGCGTTTGCAAAATAGCCACTTCCCCTTGCTTTTCACTCACCATCATAGATAGCGCTGAAATGATATTAAATACAGCCACTATCACAATAAGGCCAAGTAGTAGCGACATAATGCGCTTTTCCATTGCAACGGCTGCAAACAATGTGCCTTGCTGAGTTTGCCAATCCTGTGTCTCTAGCCCCTGCAACAAGCTGTCCGCTTGCTGATAAAAATCTGGCAGGCTAAAAGCATCATATAAATGAATGTTAAGGTCGTATTGCTCTGGTTTCTTGCGCATTAACCGCTGCAAGCTTTTCCCATCGGCAAATGCCAAATAAGTGTCAGCTTCGCTTTGGCCATCATATATCGCAGCTACGGTGAATAAACGCTGCGTCGGCGTACGGCCAAGCGGTGTGTAGGTGGTGAATTCAGGCATGATCACGCGAAGTTGTTGACCAACGCTTACGCCAAGTTTATTGGCTAAATAGCGACTCAGCGCCACTTGGTATTTTTGCTCGTACAATCGAGTTAAGCTACCTGCGCGTATGGCGTCATCTAACGCTGTTTCATACCCTTGAAATAGTCCTTGAAGTTGCACTCCCACCAAATCTTGGTTGGTTTGTAGAATTACGTCACTTGCAACATATGGTGAAACTTGCTTAACCAATGGATGATTTTCAATGGCTTGTAATTTATTTTGATCAAGTTGCTCATTTTCCTTAATTTGCACATGCGGGATCAAATCAAGCATGGCGGCTTTTAAAGTTTGCTCAAAGCCATTCATCACTGAGCTGACGGTGATCAAACTCATTAAGCCAAGGGCGATACCCGCAATTGAGAAAAATGAGATAAACGATATAAATGCATTGCCTTTAGCAGCACGGCTATATCTTAACCCAACAAAGAGGCTAACTGGTTGAAACATAATCTATCTCGTAAAAAACTGCTGCACGGATATTAACATACTCAAAACCAGATTGATGGCAGGATTGCTATAAAAAGTGTGACAAACTATAAATTTGTTGACGTTTAGGTGCGTATTGCTGATCCCGTCAAAACTTTACTGTTCGCCATACTTAGCGATTACCTTTTGCAGATCTGATATGGCACGTTTCTACGTTTGACTATTGTTGATTTCACCACCGATGTGTGGGTATCACCCAGCGTGGAGACCTTATCCAAAATTTCGTCTAGCTTAGGCATACTCTCAAAACACAACCTCACATAAAAACAATCCTCTCCCGTCACTTTGTCACATTCAATCACTTCAGGAATGTTTTGGATCATCGCTTCAAGTTGTTTTAGTTTACCGGGATGCTGACGAATACGCACAATGGCAGTCAGTGGGTAATCAAAGCTTTCTGGGTCTAATTCAATACTGTATTTACTAATTACCCCATACTCTTCCATACGTTTCATGCGCTCATTCACACTCGGTGAAGACATATTCACAGCACGAGCCATTTCAGCAACAGACACTCGGCTGTTGTTTTCTAACAGCGCTATAAGCTTGCTATCTATCGCATCAAGCGACCATTTTTCATTATTAATTAATTTTCGCATTTTTGCCTTTCATTTTTAGGAAATTAGAAAAATTAGCCTTTTATTGTCTATTAGTAATACGGCAAACCCTAAGTAATATGCAAGTATAGAATTGAATATAACAAGGTGTGAACAATGTTTGGCTCAGATAAAGAGAAAGGTTCAATAGAGATGATAATTGCTATGGTGCTATAGGATACTTTGTCGTCAGTGCACAACAATCCCATTGGAACGTGGTATTTTTACGTTGTGTTATTAGCGCGTTGTGCCTTCTTGGATACGTGCTTGTAACAAAGCAACTGACAAAAGAGGTGTTTAAAGGTCCCGTGTTTATGACCATCTTGCTCGGCGGTATTGCGCTGGTCGGAAACTGGGTGCTGTTATTCGCCTCGTTTGACTATATTCCTTTTTCAATTTCAATCATTGCATATCATCTACAACCTTTGATGTTGGTATTATTAAGCGCGGTGCTTTATCGTCAGTACCCAAGTAAAGCAATCCTTTTATGGTTGGCCATCGCCGTGGTGGGGTTATGGTTGGTTGTGGGGATCCCGTATCAAGAAATAGTCGCGGTGATTTTTGCACAAGAGAGTAACCAAGCCGTTTTTGGTCTGCTACTGGCACTTGGAGCCGCATTTCTGTATACCATTACAACGCTGATGACGAAAAAGGTAAGCCAAGTGCCATCCGGTGTGGTTGCTGCGATCCAAATCTTTTTTGGCGGTTTATTTTTGTTGCCTTGGGTCGACTTTGCACACTTCCCAGAGACTTCATCGAGCTGGGGCAATATCTTATTCTTAGGCGTCGTCAACACAGGGTTTATGTATGTGATCATGTATGATGCGTTTCAACGCTTAAGCACCACATTAATTGCTATTCTTTCTTTTATCTATCCGGTCGTGGCGCTGTTTGTAGATTTTATTGCATTCGAGCACACGATTTCGATGCTACAAACGCTTGGGATTGTTTTAATCTTAACGGCCGTCAGCGCTGTAAAGTTCGATTGGAAGTTAGGTAAGTTATTTAACCTGAGGTTTGGATAAGGAGTGTTCCAACTCATTGTTGCTAAAGCACAACTTAGTTTTTCCTTGTCTAGCCAGAGAGTTTTAGGGAAAACA
Organism: Pseudoalteromonas sp. Isolate6; assembly: GCF_022398435.1. Lineage (NCBI taxonomy): Bacteria > Pseudomonadati > Pseudomonadota > Gammaproteobacteria > Alteromonadales > Pseudoalteromonadaceae > Pseudoalteromonas > Pseudoalteromonas sp. Isolate6. The sequence goes on from NZ_JAKEVK010000152.1 coordinate 5,210, forward strand.
CCGCTTCCGCGTCCTGCTCTCGCTAAGGTACCTACATCCTGTAGGCAAGGCGAATTTACGCACCAATAGCTGGCTATTGGAAGTGAATTCAACGCAGTTAGCGCTAAAACTGGCTGCTAGAAAGGCATTAATTATCCGCAGCTCAGGTTATTTAGCACGCCAAAGCAAAAAGTCAGTTAATTTAGCTAATTTGAACTTCAAGGAAGCACCTGTGATAAAAGCAGAGTAAAGTGCAGGTACTTTGCTCTGCTGCTGTTGACTAGCTTACTGCTCTAGGTAACAAATAACCGCTGCTTGCTTAGGGTTGCTTTGTGTATCTTCAATCAGATAGCTCGCTTTTTTACTGTTTTGGCATAAACACATGTCGTAATGACTGATCATGTAAGCATTACCAACAGCATCCTCATCCGTTTTTTGGATGCTACAGGTAGGCTCTCTCCAAATTGGATCCCAGCCGCTTTGGCCAATAGCAACAATTTTAATGTTTTGTTGAGTAACGAGTGCTTTCGCCTCTTCTACTTCTTGAGCAGATACAGACAATGCGGTGAATGCAACAAGTGCGGTGATTAGCTTTTTCATTTTATTCATCCTTAAGTATTAAGTGAAGCCGCAAAGCCTAACCTAAGGCCTTACGTTCGCCGCTATTCTATTCTGAAAAAGCTATAGGTCAAGAATATAATAATTAAAGTTTCATTAACGATTAAATTTCATCCACTATAATTTCCATATATGAAACAATCAATTAGAATCATCACAAGGTTGGCTCTTTGGTAACTTCAATTTGTTTAATGGCCAAACCTTGAATTTCCATTACTTTAAACTTAAAACCGTCAACTTCTAACGACTCGCCTTCAGCAGGAAAATGCTTTAATCTGTGGATCACAAAGCCAGCTAAAGTTTCTATGGCTTCAATCGGTTCAAACTCGTACTCAACCACCGAAGTTTGAAAGTCCTTAATCGACATATCGCCCTGCACTAACCATCGGGTGTTATCCTTTTGCCGAAATTGGGCCTCTATTGCCTGGTCGTCTTTCAGTGCAATTAAATTCAAGATGCTGGATAACGTTACCATCCCAACCACAGTCGAAAACTCATTGATCACCACCGCGCAATTGCTTTCATGACTCTTAAGTCCATCCAACGCATCGGAGAGGCTTAGGGTATCAAGCAAAATTACCGGCTTATGGAATTCTTGATGTTGACCATCCAGCAACGGCTTTTTAGCCAAAATATTGCTAAGCAGCTGCTTGGCTTCAGGCGCAGCGATCACTTTGTCTAGTGAGCCATCACACAGTAAATATTGTTGAAAACTGTGCACTTGAATTAACGCACTCAGGTTTTCTTCTGATTCTTGAACGTCTAACCATACGATTGCATCGCGGTTGATCATCGCTTGGGTAATATTAGTCTGGTTAAGATCAAGCACATTGCCAATGATATTGTATTCGTGCTCGCATAGTTCACCCTGCTCAGCACTTTGATCAACCACCGCATAAATATCATCACGCGTTACCTGTTCATCACGTTCATTTGGTAAATTGAATAGCTTTATTATCCAATCGGCAAACACGTTAAAAAGCCAGATAATCGGTTTAAAAACCCAAACACTGGCAAGCATAAGATGAATAAATCGCATCGCGATGGTTTCAGGGATGACCATGGCTATTCGTTTTGGCAATAAATCAGCAAACAATACAAATAACGATGTGATCAGTAAAAATGACACCACTGTGGATATTTGCAATAATATCGAGGCATAAGCTGTAACTTCTGCATCCATAAAGCTTGCAATCCAATTTAGTAGTTGCAAAATATAAGGGGTAAAAACCGACTCACCTATCATACCCGCTACAATAGCCAAGGCATTGAGTACCACCTGCACTGCCGCAAAAAATTGATGCGCATTGGCCTGCAAGTACAATACTTTCTTGGCTCTTATGTCACCAAGATCAAATAAGGTTTGTAATTTAACTTTGCGTGCCGCTGCCAATGATATTTCACACAGCGCGAAAACTGCACTCAAGCTAATGAGTAACAACACCCAAAAAAAGTCCACAAATACACCTAAAAAAGAAAGCGAGAATTCGACGCGATGTATACGCCTATTTTATGACTTTAGCAATGTTATTCGCTTTATAATTTTGAATTTTTATTGTTTGCTACTACTTGATTGATGGTAAGGTAAGGCAATCATAAAAAAGTACGTCAAGGAAGAAAAATGACAAAACGCATAAACATACTCAAATTAGCACTCGTCTCAGCTATATTGATATTCTTTTCAGGTGGTTGTTCAACCTACCATGAAGTTACTAAAACTAGCCACTATACAGATAAGATTTCAACCTTTCTAAAAACGGAAGATGGCAAACACATTATCTTTGTAGGCAGAGATCATCACTATATACTGCGCACAGATCCCACATTGGCCAAATTACTTGGTGGTCCGTTTCAGGCATACATCTCTCTTGAAAAAAGTAACTTTCACATTAGTTCATTGCGAGGCGTGGAGGGCACTGTTGATATAAAATTAAGTCCAAGAGCACCAAGCGAAATAAGAGCTAAATCGAAAATTTATGGTTTTAAATCTGGCCGTGTTTCTGTAAAGCTGGTTGGTGACAGGTATGACAATGGCGAACTCGACTTTACGCACTTCGAAAAATTTAGTTATCCGCTCGCAATTAATTTTGATGTTGAAAAGAGTTTTTCTGAGAAAGCCTCCAAAGCGTTAACCACACCTCTTAAAGCCGCAGCAGAAGGTGTCTACATCTTACTCGCAGTTCCTGTCATCGCAATCATATGTCTCGGTGAAGAAAGGTGCTTCAAGCACTAGATGATAAAGAAGTAGTGCAACTCAATGTTGCACTACTCTGCTTATATCAACGAACAATAGGTACATTTATAAAGCTGTTTATATACCATTTCACCTCTAATGGTGTTTTAGCGTCACTAATATTTTCATCACTCACATCCTTTCCTGTCCCATAGTTAATTTGTGCATAAGGGTTTTTATTCACGTTTAACGTGACCATTAACCGACTGCCCTTGCGCAACTTTTTACTTATAAACCGAGTTCTGTTAAACGCAATAGACTCAACTTTCCCAGGAGTTAGCAAGACTCTGTTGGTAATATCTTTCGCAAAACTAGCCCTACCAAGATAATAGGATAAATGAAATAGCTGACCATCAGGCATCACCTCATAGAGCACAACGCCAACATCCATATCCCTTTTATTGATACTTGCTTTAATTTCGCCACTAAAATTACCAGAGACCTCCACACTTTCTTTGAATGGTTTACTAATAAAAGTATATCCACTCGCAATATCAGGCTTTTTACCGATAATTGGATAAGGATAGTAATCATTATTGGTTGTCGTTCTATCTGCAAAGTTTACTTCTTGAGTTAAGAATACTTTATCATCTGGTTTTTCCGAGACCAGTTCATATTTATCGTTAACTTTCTGATTACTAAGATATAAAGTTAAAGTTTCCGTGCTTAGAGCCGAGAGAGATGGTGCATGTTTCCACTTATTGGCGCCCATAACTTGATAATTTATTTTATCTTTAACTAAGTCAGGTTTGTCAGCGCCATAAAAAACATGATCCATCCACTGATAGGTCACTTCAGCAGTATCAAATTGTGCCACAGGATCTATTTTGTATCCCCGTAGTGACTCAGATTTTTTTGATGCCTGAGCACCAAAGTGATCATAAGGACCAATTAACAAATAGTGCTCTGCATTAGGTTTATACTTATAGTGATCTCTAAGGAAGTTGATAGCTGATTTTTGCCCATCATCATAATATCCTGTGATAGTTAAAACAGGTATGTTGATCTTAGAAAACTCGTCTTTGTAAGGTAGCATGTTGCGCCAATATTCATCATAACTTGGATGCATCAACCATTTTTGATACCACTTATTTGGCAAACCATCGATGCTATCTACTTGGCGATATGCTTTGCCACTTTTAAACCACTTATCGTTGAGAGATCCCCAACGCTCACGATCAGCATAAATCTCTTTATCTAGTGTTTTGTTATTTGTTGTGTAAAAAGCCCAAGCGTAATTAACCAGCAAAAATATGTTGTTTTCAACAGGTAAGCCATTCCCCGGATTGTTAGCAACATAAGGGACAATGGTTTTTAATGCAGGGTGGGTATATTTGGCAGCGGCCCATTGAGTGAAGCCATCATAACTGCCGCCAAACATACCTACTCGTCCATCAACCCAGGTCTGCTTACTCAACCAATCGATAACGGTGTTAGCATCTTGTCCGTCGTATTCATAAGGTACAGGAGTTTGTGGACTGTAGGCTTTACCTCTGGTGTAAGCAACCATGCCAACGTATCCATGCGCTGCTGACGCTCTCGCTCTACCAAGGTCTTTATTTTTATTTACGTAAATAGTGAAGTTCAGCAAAGCTGGCAATGCTTTTTTAGCCGTTTTAGAGCGAACTAAGATTGCGGAAATATGCGCCCCGTCAGGTGTCTTTATTAAAACCTTGTCGTCAATAATATAGCGTTTGCTATCATCTTCAGAAATTAAGCTAGAGATGATAGGTTGCCAAAGTTCAGCGCCTTTGGATTCTTGATAGTGCTTGATCAAGATGATCGCATCCGAGAGTGAAATGCTGCTCTGCCCTGCGTGTGTATTTAATACACTTCTTAGCGCTTCATGTGGTGTAAACCTGTCATTATGAAAATAATTGATAACTTTACTAGCGTCGACATTGTCTAGTGCAGCAAAAATATCTCTAAATGAAGCAGAAAAGGCCTGCTCCTCGGTAAGGTTAGATTGATGACTAAGGAGCTTTGCCTGTGCAACAATCCTAAGAGGAAGTTCTTCTATTTGACTATCATCGATATTTTTCTTTTTAATCTGCTTAAGTATGCTACTTGCGTCTTCGTATTGCTGTGCAGCTAACTGCAAATTGAGTAAAGTATTTAAATTGACTTTCGGTGTAGACGCAACATATGCAGCTAAGCTCGATTTCGCGAGTTCTGTTATTGCAACTCGTTGGATCTCTCCTTCATCTCTTATCTCGCTGGGTAATACAAGATTTTTTGAGTAGGCCGATACACTCAGCAACATACTCAGCAAAACGCTAATAATCACTCTCAAAACTTCACTTTCCTTTTATTTGTTAATTTTATTACCAGTTTTCTGTTGGCCCAGCTCTAGATTAAACTGGCCCTCTTAATATGTTGAAGGCCAACTGGACCATCGAAGTATTTTTCATTTTTGTCTTCAAATCCACCTGTTAGGTAACGAGCAATTACTGAAGGGCTTCTACTAGGGCCTGTTGACCTTTGCTGTTTGATTTTTGTTCTCCTGAGTGTGTTTTGATCGCGACGCTCGACTTGCCGCCTAGTAATCTAAGCAAAAGTTGAGCAACAATGAACAAAGCGCACTCATGGGAACCCAAAGGGCAGCGCTTGATTGGCATTTCTACTGTGTTGCCCCACAAGGATGTGGGGTAAGGTGACTTTGCAGGAGCACAAAGTCTTTATCGCCTAACTTACATAGAATAACTATGCTACGTAGGCTCTGCCTTGTATGAATACCAATCAAACTGCTGCAAAAACAAACTTGAAAGATCAACAAGCCCTAGTTACGGTTAAATACATTGACTCAAATCTAGGAAAACCAGCCCACTGTAAACGGGACTAATGTGCTTACAGCTAATATCCTCCAGACCTTGTCAATGCCTATCTATTACAAATGTCCTTAAGTTCAAACCGTTTTTTGGACAAACCGGATATGTGTTCAAGTATGCAATATCAAATTTAAAATAACCGATAATGTCATTAGCCGGCTCCATGAGATGCAAATGGATTGACGCTCTTTGCTCTTCTAATAAATGACTCAACGGTACCGGCATTCTGCAAGACGCATTCACTTCACTGTTTCTTCACAAATTGCAGTGAATAGCACCAAGGTCATCACGACTAAATCCTTCGTCGTGTATGAAAGTTATACCATAGCATAACATTCCTCTCCGTTCCCAATAAAGCAACGGATGATTTAACAGCAATCACAAGCAAATTAAACGTAGGATATGTACAGCGCGTGGAAATTCCCCTTGCATATTTTGACTATAAGCGTTGACGAACACCAATTAAATAT
>NZ_JAKEVK010000153.1:0-11331 GCF_022398435.1 Pseudoalteromonas sp. Isolate6
GATTTATATAAAGAAAATCATAAGGTGGTAATTGAAAAGAGTATTTGATAATCAATGTAAAATATTTACTTTCTTCTATTGAGTGGGAGCATCATGCAGGGTAAATAGCTGTGGCTTGATGGGGAGATCAAAGAGCGTAGAGATAGAGCTACTCGATTGCTTGTAGTCGTAAAGACATTACTTTGATTACATCCGGTTGAGAACGATTTACCTTAACCTCGGTCTTACTAACTATAGCTAACTTGAAAGCTGGCAGAGTGGCAACTTGAGCGCTAGCAGTTGTGATTCCTTAAGCGTGCTTTAACTTTGTTTTTAATAGCTCCAAAAATCTACACTGTTTTGAGAAGCATTGATCTAGAGTGGAATAGTATTAGTGAACTTAGTTTCTTCATTCGGCTAGCTAACTAACTTTTGTGTATAGTTTTAGGTAGGTTATGTAAATGTAGTCAAATGTCACACTGCGTAAAAGGGTGTGATCTTGCTTTACTTCATATCTTTGAGGAGTAAGGTAAACACAGAGCTTGAAGGAGATCCAAATATGAAAACACTAATTGCAATACTTGCTTTATTAATGACCCCTCTATTTGTGAATGCTGGTGAAGTTGCTGTAACTTGGAAGGACTTTAAAGAGTATCGCGATGTTAGACCGGGAAATGAGACGCGTGGCTCGTTCCATAAGCGAGTGGAAAAACAACTTACCAAACATTTAGAAAAGCTAGCAGAGAAGCTACCTGCAGGGCATAAATTAGCTATTCACTTTGATGAGATTGATTTAGCTGGTGATGTACATTATGGCATGACAGACATTCGTGTGATTAAGCCAATTCATTTCCCTCGTTTTGAAATTAGCTATAAGCTCACGGATAAATCAGGTAACAGCATCGCAGAAGAGAGCGGCGTCAAACTAAAAGATATGTCATTTATGGACAGAGTCAAAGTGGGCTTAGATGAACCTTTTTATTATGAAAAGCGTCTTTTAACTGACTGGTTTGAGGATGACTTAATGAAGAAAACAGGCTGAACAGTTGATGTTTGCACTGAAAAGTCTGCACGCAGCGACCCAGCTGCGTGCTTAACTAAGGAGTTGGCTACTTAAAAGTAGCTAGCAACTGTAGTAATGATTGTAACTTTTTAACAACCAATGCGAGTTTTTGCTCGTCAATTTCTTCAGTTTTCGATAGACCTTCAACGTCGGCTGCAACATCCAATACATAAGGTTTAAAGCGTTTTGCTTCAAACGTAAACCCGGCATCTTCCGTAAATAGCGCCTTAAACTTACCGTGACCTTGCTGCTGCAATTCATCGAGTTTTTTATCCGCATCCAGCGCTTGCCGGTATACGATCTTGAGGTTTTCATTAAGCTTTTCGATAACGGCTTGCATGATTTTCCTACCAATTACAATCTTGTGAAAATTTGTCACAATGATACTAGGTTTTGCCTTAAAATGCTGCTGTATGTAAGGCAAAGACTTAGCGTGTAAATAGTAAAAGCTGGGCTAGAGGTTCAACTTTTGTTCGAGTAATGTTTTGAAGTAATGACATTACTCTTTCGTCAGTAGAGACTAAAACAGCGTTTTTAGCCCCATACCTATAATTGTTCTTTTATCATTATCACTTACTTGGTTTGTGTCGTCGGAGCGCCCATAAGCGAAATAGCTATACCATGTTGTATGCTGCTGCAAGCTATAGTCCAGCCCTAAGGTGATACTGTGCATTGGCACGCCTGATATTCCATAAAATCCTTTATTGCCGCTAGTATAACTAGAGCTTATATACTGTCCTTTAAATAGAGCTGAGTTGAGCTTGTAGCTTGCGCTAATTAAATGGCCCGAATTTTTTCGATTACCAAGATTGTTGTTTAACTGTGCTTGGTATAAGTAGCCAAGTTGCCACGCATCGTAATTATATGATGTTGATACCCTGATTAATTCTTGCTCTGTCACACCATTTTCATAAGCGATAGCAAAATAAAGGTTATCATTTTGGTATTGTAAACTACTTGAGGTGGCATGGGTTTCATACTGATCGTTACCATTAGCTATGTAAGCTATGTTTAGCCGCCAATTGTCAAAAGTGGGCGATTGATAGTGCAAAAGCTCAGTGACATTATCTCCGGGTAGCAATAATTTCATATCGACCACATCGTTGAATATATCTACTTTGCCTTGTGATAGCTTAAATGGGGTGTTGCTATAGCCCAACTTTATATTTCCATGTTCAGTGTTGAGCAACACAATATGTTCTCTTAAGCTGGTTCTTTCTCCATTCAAGTTAACACCATATTCAATTTTGTAATTAATGATAACTTTATGTTCTAGTTGTCGCTCACCCTTGATGCCAAACCTTGATGCTTTGCTACTAATTTTGTGCTCTAAAGCTGAGCTAGGTGTGCTTTGTTCCAATGCAATGTTAATCAGCCCATATAAGTGGTTAGCGGCTTCCGCAGATGTTGAGACTGACCAAAGGCTACTAAATAAAACAGTGGCTGTTGTGAGAGGAAGGTTCGTCATATTCACTATTTTCCTATCTGGAAATGTTGTTTCTTTATTAAATAAATTAAGTCAGTTGCTCCTTTATTAAATAAAAATCACTAAAGGTAAGTAAAGTGTAACTTTTTGCAGTTGTTTAAAATCGACTACACACGAATAATCACCGCAGAAGCTTATTTACGGCAATTTTATTCTCAAAGCGGATTGCTGGTAGATGAATAATTTTTAACATTAGTCGAGAAATATCATGAAAAACTCAGAGAGAATATTTGCAGCTGCAAATGAGGTAATACCTAATGGCGTGAGCTCACCAATGAGAACTTTCTCATTAGTTGGCGGTAGTCCAATCATTTTGGAGTCAGCTAAGGGGAGCAAGATAATTGATGTTGATGGTAGAGAATATACCGACTTTTTAAGTGGCTTTGGTGCTATTTATCTCGGTCATTCACGTACAGAGATATCAAATGCAGTATCTGAACAACTTGATAAGGGGCTGGTAGTTGGTTTATCTACCGAAATCGAACAGCAGTTAGCTAAAAAGATCGTTGATAGTACTAGTGCTATCGATAAGCTGCGCTTTGTAGTAAGTGGTAGTGAGGCTGTCATGACTGCACTACGAATTGCAAGAGCTTACACCAATCGAAAGCTATTTCTTAAGTTTGTTGGTTCTTACCATGGTCACGCGGATGCGTTGCTAGCTCAACCTGAAGGAAATGAGGGAGTTGCAACTAAAGGAACTACTAATGGGGTCGCTGAGCATAACGTTCTATTGTGCGAGTACAACAACTCCGAGCAACTCAGAGAGATCTTTGAGACACACGGAGATCAGATTGCAGCTGTGATCGTTGAGCCTTTCGCTACAAATATGGGCTTTGTTAAACCGCAACAAGGCTTTCACCAAAATATCCGTCAACTTTGTAACGATTATGGTTCACTTTTTATCTTTGATGAGGTGGTTACAGGGTTCCGTTTCCGCTTTGGTGGCGTTTCTGAGTTACTTGATGTGGATCCTGATCTCACTACTTTTGGAAAGATCATTGGTGGTGGTGCTCCTGTTGGTGCTTACGGTGGCAAAGAGAAGTTTATGAAGCTGGTTGAGATCGGCAACAAAGTTTTTCAGTCAGGTACGTTTGCAGGAAACCCTATTACTATGAGTGCAGGTAATGCTGCACTAGATATTATGGCTCAACCAGGCTTTTACGAAAAAATGGATGCTAAAGGTAAATTGCTTGAGTCAGAAATAAAAACGCACTTCGCGAAATTCGATATTCCTTTTCACTTTACCCGCTTTGGCGCGCTCTCCGGCATCGCATTTCGCCGTTCTGAAGCTGATATGAAAAGTTACTCAGATGTTAAACAGCAAGAATATGACGTATTCAAGAACACGCATTTAGTCATGCGCGAAAAGGGGTATCTAATGGCTCCTAGTCTAGAAGAGCCGATTTTTCTTACCGATGCTCATAGCGAAGAAGATATTAAAGGCTTTGCCAAAGCGCTTGCTGAAACTATCGCTGAACAACTACAGAAACATTTTTAATTTACTGGAATTAACTTAAGTTTAAAGGAGCTATAAATGAGTAATTTAGCAACGAAGATTTTACCGAACGTCGAGAATATCAAGAAAGAGACTAACAATATCAAGCATTGGTATCGCAAAGCTACAGTTCGCACCACAGACCGTATTATTGTGCCTAGCTTTGATAGCGATGAATATATTTTCCCCCCTTCAAGGCAGCCACTAGTTAGCCACCCATTAGTCATTAGTAAAGGTGAAGAGACTATAGGCTATATTCTTGCACAATCAGCTTATCAGTACATGTATGACATTGGTTTACTAGAGACCCGTTTCGTAATTGATTGTTCTTTAAATATTGTAAATAACGTAATTGAAGGCTTTAGTGATGTAACCAAGCGAGAAGCACTTGCTGTAGTAATTGATGAGGGTTATCACGCTTATGTTGCACTTGACTTTATTATGCAGATGAAAGAGCAAAATAAGATAGAGCCGCTTGAAGTTCCGCACTCTAACGGCAACCTTGATGCAGTTAGAAATGCCTATAAAGTTTTACGCCCCGAAATTCATAATCATTTTCAACTCATTTCTGTGACATTAGCCGAGCATACGCTAACCAAAGATTTATTGGCTATTGGTGACGAAAAAAATACTACAGAAACGTTTAACCAGGTTATGAGTGATCACGTTGCGGATGAAGGTCGCCACGCTAGCTTCTTCATGACAGCTACAACGAACTACTGGCCTAAGCTTCCAGAAGAAGTGAAAGTTGAAATCGGACAGTTCCTCCCTGCATATATTGACGAATATCTCAAGGGTGATGAAACGCGCGACTTTGATCGCAAAGTGCTACTAGCGGCAGGCTTTTCAGAGCAAGAAACGCAAACAATTTTGGATGACACTCATGAAGAGTATATGGCCAGAATGAATAGCTATATCCAAAAGACAACGCTACAGCTTGTTGAAGCTGTTGAGAAAATGCGGATGTTTGATCACGAGCCAACTAAGCAAGCATTTATTGCTCATGGTCATCAGGTTGACTGAGCCTGTGTAATTGCAAAGTAAAAATAAAGGGCCTTAGCCGGCTCTTTATAAGGATATTTAATTGAAGTCGTGTAAATAAAATACCTCATGCCATTTTATTCATAAAAGCCAAATAGACCGAGCATTGAGGTATTAACATCTCTTTAGGGGAGAGGTAACTACCATGATAGTAAAAGCCTTTTTTAATAATGCGCTAAAACATCAGGATAGGGTGGCTGTGGTTGCAGGTGAAGAACAGCTTTCTTATGCTCAACTGTACCAGCAATCGAAGGTTGTAGCTGACAATTTGATTCGCTTAGGTATCAAGCGTGGCGATGTTATCGCAATATGCTCAGATAGAGGCGTAAATACGATAGTAAGTATGTTGGCAACTATGCTAGCGGGAGCTGCTTATACAGTTGTTGAACAAACTCAAAGTACTGCCGAATTACTAAAACATTTATCAGATATTCAGCCGGATTATACGATTATCGCACATGCTGAAGCTTCTTCACTGAGCGAAACCATTGAAGCTTACACAGTTGAGCAGCTGTTGAATGCGACAGGTAAACATGTTGACCTGCCTGAGCTATCATCGAATGATATTGCCTATGTACTATTTACTTCGGGTTCAACAGGTAAGCCCAAAGGAGTGAAAGTCAGTCACGGTAATATTCATCACTATAGTCAAAGTATTTCGGCGCTAACAGAAGTAAAAGCACCACTGAACTTTGGACATTTGAGCACATTAGCTGCTGATCTGGGAAATACTTCTTTGTTCTTGTCACTTTATCACGGTGGCTGCTTACATTTGATAGATCAATATACGCGTAAAGATCCGCGAAAATTAATAACCTACCTTCGTGAGCAAGATATTGATTTTATTAAAATCACGCCTTCGCATTGGTCTGCTGTTATTCAGAGCTTCACGAATCAAACTGAGATATTACCAAGCCTTGAGTACATTATTTTTGGTGGTGAGCCTCTGCAAAAGCGCACTGCACGGGATGTATTGGAGAATCAAATAGCAAAACGGGTGTTCAATCACTATGGACCAACCGAAGCAACAGTTGGGGTTTCTGCAATCGAGTTAACTAGTATAGAGCATATTAATAGCTTCTCTGATGATGTCATCCCTATTGGTTCTCCATTTGGTGATACCTGCTTTTTTGTCAAATGTGATGATGGAAAATTCAAGTCCAGTAATGTGAGAGGTGAGTTATTAATTGCTGGTCCATCGGTAGCACAGGGTTACCGCAATAGAGTGGAAGAAACAAGTGCACGATTTATAAATATTGAGACACAAACTGGCACTGTACGTTGTTATAAAACAGGGGATTACGTCTCATTAGATGAAAGCGGAATGGCCAGTTTTATTGGCCGAATTGACCGCCAAGTAAAAATCAATGGCTATCGAGTTGAGCTTGAGAGTATCGAGAATACATTAAAAGAGCAGCTGTCAGTTTCTGCCGCATCTGTTGCTTATTTACAACATGAAAACAAAAACTGGTTGCTAGCAGCTATAACCACACCTGCGAAGCCATGTGACGATATAAAAGCAATGCTCAGTGAAGCTATGCCTGCACATACCATACCTCAGCGATTTTATGTATTAGATAAGATGCCGCGTAATGAAAATGGTAAAACAGATAACAAAGCCATTCAGGCGTTATTAAAAGCCAAGTTAGTTGAAGACTTAACATCTAATATTGACAGCCACGGTGCAGAAAAAAATCAGTATAGCGGCGAAAATCTTAAATTATTTCAATCTATTAGTCCCATTTTTTACAAGCATATTGCGCCACAACGCTGTGGTGTTCATGAAAATTTCTTTGAGCTTGGAGGAAATTCACTTGACTCTGTGCAGTTAGTTGCCGATTTGCAGTATAAGGGCTTTGCCATAACAGCTTTCGATTTCAACAACATGCCGACTATTGATGGCATTATTAGTAGTGTTATTAGCAATAGAGAGCGTCAAGAAAAGAGTAAAAACGCAACTAAGAAGACCTCTAGCGATGTTTTCGCGGCAGCACAAGACTTTTTCTTTAAAGAAAATTTAGCTAATCCGGATCTTTATAATCAGTCAGTAATTTTTAAGGTTGAAGCTGACTTAGAACCTGAGCTTCTGAAAACCGCAATAACTAAAATATGTGAACAGCATGAGTTATTGAAAACCGCTTTTAGTCAAAACGAAAACGGTGGCTACAGCGCAAAAACATTACCTCTGGCGATCGACAGCGTATTTTCCCACTCGATGATAAGTCTCGATGATGAAGAAGCAATTACTGAGCAGGCTAAACTAATCCAAAGTGCTATTCATTTAGAGTCTGGAGCAGTTTTTAAGGCGCATTTATTCTCTACAGGTGAAGGTATAAGTTACTTGTTGCTGGTAGCCCACCATATCTGTGTTGATGTTATTTCATGGCGCATTATTACCAATGAAGTAACGCAAATATATTGTGACTTGAAAGACGGAGTTGCAATCGCTGATAGCGCTGTGCAAAGCGGATTTTGGGATTGGGTTGACCACATACAAGGTGAAGTGGTTACACGAGAAAATATCGAAACTAAGTTAGCATCAAGCGCACATTCAACGCCACTGATTGATAAAGTAATACATACGGAAAGTGAAGCAAAGACAGACTGGCTAGTCTTTTCTAAACAGCACTCTGACGAATTAGAATCTATAGCCGCTGCTCAGCATGTACCCTTACATTTATTATTTTTAGGGGCATTGTTTCAAACGTGTGGCCGCTTACAAGATACCGAGCAAGTTTGCATCGACATTGAAAGTCATGGTCGAGTGTCATTTGATCCACAATTAGATATATCGAGAACAGTTGGTTGGCATACTTCGACCTTCCCATTAAATGTTTCAGTAAACAAGCAGCTATTTGAGCAAACCTTAAGGAATACTAAAGCAAGTTTTGATGCAGTTGCTGATTTGGGTGTTCATCGAAGTTGGCAAATTCACCATCATCAACATGCAGATGCTCTGTACCAGTCACCAATTTGTTTTAACTTCTTGGGAGACACTGATTTTCCACATGATGACCGACTAAAGCTGACACCATGTACTATCGATATTGGCACATGTCGAGGGGCAAGCAATCTACGCTTTCATGAGATCAAGGTATCAATCCAGAAAATGTTGGGTCAATACGTTGTCGATATTTCATATCCAGGTAACGCTAATCAACAGCAGCAACGACAAATATCATCATTTTTAGACAATTATCGTGCTTTATTAACAGGATTGCTTGTTGATAGCAGTACCGTCAAACCATCAATAACTACGTCGGGAACAAGTACTGGTGCTATTCACTATTGCCCTGAAAAGTTAAGTGAATCATTGGTAACTGAGCAACCCCGAGATTATAAAGAAGTCATTTTAACCGGAGCAACCGGATTCATCGGCATTCACTGTCTTGAGCAGCTGATGCGATTGAGTGATGCTGAAGTGGTCTGTTTGGTTCGTGCAACAGCCACTGAAAGCGCTTACCAACGTTTGTATGACAACTGGTGTTGGTACTTTGAGGCAGAACAATGGGAAAGGTATCAGGACAGAGTAAAAGTAATCGAAAGTGACCTTGTGATGCCAAATTTTGGTTTGGATGAAAATAGCTACAAGGCGTTACAAAGTAGTGTGGATGCAGTATATCACCTCGCTGCTGATACTCGTCTAGTAGGCTCGTTACAGCAGTTTCAGCAAGCTAACATCGTACCATTAAAGCAGATTATTGACTTTACTCGGCACGGTAAGTTGAAAGATCTTCATTATATGTCAACCCTAGCTGTTTGTGGAGTTTGTAAAGAGCAAACGCGATTTAGAGAAAGTTCGCTTAACATTGGTCAAGAATTTCAAAATGGCTATGAAAAAACAAAATATGAAGCCGAGGAAATTGTTAATAGTCATATAATTGATGGCTACCCTGCTTTCATTTATCGCACCGGTAATGTTTCAGGGAATTCTTTAACTGGAAAGTTTCAACGGAACTCATCAGCTAACAGACTTATTCAGTTCTTAAATGCAACCGCAAAGCTTGGTGTATTGCCTACTCATATTGATGAACAGGTAAACCTCAGCCCTGTTGATGTTGTAGCTTCATGTGTGATCAAGTTGTCTTTGCAGCAGCGCCAAAAGTCGGGAGTATTCCATGTTGACACACCACATTACTTCCCTATCAAGTCGTTGTATCAAGCGTTAGTTAAGCAAGGATTTAAATTTAATCGCTCTACTTGTAAAAGTTTCGGTGAGCTCTTTGAGGCGTTTGATGGTACCGCAGATTCAGATTTAGCATTAGGTAAGTTATGGAGCTCTCGCAGTCCCAGAAATGTGGTTTATGACCATAGTGAGACGCTTAGAAAGCTTTCCCTGATTGATTGTCAATTTGAGCCGCCAACGTTGGCTTGGATTGAACAGTTTGTTGCTCATCTTATTGAACGCAAAGCGATATGTAAGTCGGACCCTAATCAATTGCATTATGGTCAGTTTACTCGCAAACGTATTTTTCAATATCCGGATTATCCATCTGATTTATTAAAAGAAATCGCGTGAATTGTTTAACTAAACCATTATTAAAAGGAATATAAAATGCAAAAATTAAACCCCAACTTCCAACTAACACAAGAACATATAGAGCACTATCAAAGAACAGGATTTGTTGTTTTAAAGCAATTCTTTTCTGAAGAAATGATTGAATTTTTACGTGCTAGAGTGAACGACGAATTTGAAACTCCGACAGATCATTATCAAAAAGGGTTTGATAAGTTGAGATATGATCTATGTAACGGTGATGAGACGATTTTTGAGCTTATTGGCGATGAAAGCTTTAGGGATATCATGTTGTCGCTGTGCCAGGAGGACTTATTTTATACCCAAGGTGTTGGCTTTAGTTTGAAGCAAAGCAAACCAGGTGCGGTCAATAAAGGTTTTACTTGGCACATTGAGTCACAGAGTTTCGGGTTCAACCGAGCAGAGGATAACGGTACGACTTTATGGGCTCCTTTGCATAAAATAGACAGCAAAAAACAGCGTGGTGGTATGTGCTACGTTCCAAGAGACATTATTTCTGGTGAATTTATGTATGACTTTATTGATCCCGCTGTATTCCGCTGTATGGATGAGCATATTAAGTCAGGTGGTATTGATTTTGATGATTATGTATCGCTGCGTGATGACCCTTTAAATTCTGGTGGTATCGCTCGATTATTAGAGTATTTCTCGGTTGAAGATGATTATGAGTTAGGCGATGTCATTCTTTTTGACAAGTATGTATTACATCGCAGTGCACCGCTTGAGGAAGGCCCACTAGAGGCTCGAGATGCCTTTAGTTTACGTTTCATCGCAGCAGACTCTCGTTACGATCAAAAACGTGCTGAGATGATTGAAATACCACGAGACTATTATGGTTATGAGGGGCCGACTAAGTTTCATCTAGAAGTTTGTGATGTTGATAATGAACTAATAACTGAGAGTGCTTATTTTGATGCTGATAGAGATAAACGCTTTCTTAAAGCCAGTGAAGGTTTTTACAGTGCTTTAAAAGTAAAACAATCGAAGGCAGCGTAACTTATGGACCAGGTTAACTATTATGAAAATAAATTAGCGTTTGAAATTGACTCGTGGGATCTTCACGAGGCAATGAAATCAACTAAACAGGTTGTGGTATTGGATGTTAGAGGTGAAGTTGCCTATTCAAAAAAGCACATTAAAGGTGCTATCCATTACCCTCATAGCCAAATTATTGAGGACAACCGAGGTGATTTTGATAGCGCGACATTATACGTAACTTATTGTGATGGATTAGGTTGCAATGCAGCCACTAATGGTGCGCTGAAGTTAGCTAAATTAGGTTTCAAAGTGGTCGAGCTAAGCGGCGGTTTAACCTGGTGGGATGAACATGATTACCCAACCGTGAACGCCGAATCTTAATCTGTGAGTTAACAATAAAAGCATGATAAATGTAGCAAAATCAGGAATAAATTTATGCCTTACGTAAATATTAAAATAACACCTACAGAGTCGGGTGTAACCAAGCAGCAAAAATCAGATTTAATTGAAGGTGTTGCTGGCGTCTTAAGGGATGTGTTAGGTAAGCCAGAAAGTTATACAACAGTGGTGATTGATGAAGTCGCAATTGAGAATTGGGGGTCTGGTGGAAAACAAGTAACTAAGCTGGTCTCATAGTTGTGATTAGGCAAAGTTTCAACTGTTAAATATTACGGTTTACGTCGCTAAGCTTTGTTCTAAAATTGAATGAAAAATGGGTATGTGCCCATTTTTCATTTTTATAATGGTAAATT
>NZ_JAKEVK010000154.1:0-11302 GCF_022398435.1 Pseudoalteromonas sp. Isolate6
ATAATACCAATTGAATTAATTCTCTAATCAATTTGAAGGGTGAAATAGCATATTAGCTTCGTTAAAAATTTCTCATTTAGAACAACTAAATAGCAAAATTTTTGCCTTGCCTATATGGATATAGGTACCTTAGCGGTAGCAGGACGCGAGAGCGGTGCTACTAAAGCTATTTCCCCGCTTCAAGATAGATCATTTACTTAATACAACTGGTATAAAATCTAGTCAACGAAACGGTGTTTTACACTAACCACTTCCCTTGTCTCACCTAAGCATATCTCGGTATCTGCGAGATTAGCCAAGGATTGCATTCCCCACTCAGAGAGTCGATGAAATGGCTGAATAAATTGCTTAACTTGCTCATCGTCCATTCCCTGACCTCGAGCTTTGATAAGCTGGTGCTCTTGCTGCAGACGCCAGCGGAAAACCCGTTCAAAATCCATTCCGTTAAGATAAATAAGATAGTCTATTTGCGCGAATCGCGGTTGGTAATATTGCTTTAAAAATTGATTCACTGTCTTGCGAAATAAGGCGCCTGCGTCTTGTTGCTGCTCATATGCATTGATCGGTTGAGTCAATAATGATTCTGGCTGTGCACCAATACCAATACACCAACCTTCAAGAATTAACACTGACAGTTCTGCTTCAACTTGTCGCCACTGAGATCGCGGTAATTTTTTGTCTATGGATTTATCGAAAACAGGAAGACAGAACGCTTTGCCAACTCTAAATTGCGTTAATATCGTATCAAATAGTACGAGGTCATGGGTGCCGGGCAAGCCTCTTTGCTTAAACAGGGGGTGATATTGCTCTGCTAATTGAACTCGCTCTTGGGGGTCTAAGTAGAAATCGTCCAGCGATACACTCTCGCACGATATGCCATCTTGCTGAAGTCGCTCAGATAACTGTTTGCTTAAGGTTGATTTACCAACGCCTTGAACTCCACTAACGCCAACTAGCAAAGGCCGTTGAGCGATTCTCTGCTTTTTTATCTGTGCACTTAGCTGGTTAATTAATCCAGTATTTACGCTCACACAACATCCTTTTCTATTTTATTCACACGAGGACTATTTAAAATGACTTCTTAATCTGCAAGCGTAAATTTCTTCCCTCCTGAGGCACTCTTCCATCCGTCATCCTTGGATCAAAAACATCATATTTTTTATCGGTTAAGTTTTCTGCTTTTATCTGAAACACCGCGTCCTCCTGCCACTGCCAGGCAAACGTTGCACCTAATAAATAATAACTATCTTGGGAAAAAGGCTCAATGTCTGCACCCTCAAAAACGGGGACCTGAGTTTTGTCGCGCCATATTGCATTGAACGTAATTTCAAAATCGTTCACTTTGTGCGTAAACGCCAAAGCCGCAAATTTTTTAAAACTGCCGTTTAATGGTTCATCAAATAGTTGTGTGTAGGCGCCTTGTATCCATGTTGAGTCAGTCAAGTTAAAATTACTGTTAATTTCTAAACCCTGCATACTCGTTTCAAAGATATTATCGAAGGTAAATTCAGCTTGCTCGTTATTAACAGGAACTAAATTAATAAAATCTTCCAGTTCGTTATCAAACAATACCACGTCGAACTGCTTTGACTCATCTTGATAATGCCAGACAAGTTCCGTAGTTTTCACATATTCTGACGTTAAGTTTGAATTACCCGATGTTACATCATCGTTTGAGTTAAGCTCATTACTAACTGGGGTGCGAAAAGACTCCCCATATTGCAACTTCAAAGTGTTTACTTCGTCAAAGTCATAAACGAATGCAAGCCTAGGAGATAATTTATCATCTATGTTTTTAACCTCATCGTATCTTACCCCCGTAAACATGCTGAGTTTTTCGCTAAATCGATACTTTGCTTGAACATACCCTGCATAAGAATCAAAGTCTTGTCGCAGCGAATAAAAAGGAGCGTAATCAGATATAGTTTGAATGCCACCTAAATAAGTATGGTTATAGATGATAATATCACCGGCACTTTGGTCGTAATATGAAGTTCTAACGCCCGCTTTACTTTGCTCTTCCTTTGATAACTCAACGCCAAAGTTCCATTGTAAGCGGTCATTTTGTTTATAACCACCATCTAGGTTATAAGTTAAATCTCTAGATTGCCAAGCTGGGCCAACTAAAAAGTCGCCACCTTGCGTGATACCAACTTCTTCTGCTGTAACGATAAGTCCAGCACTTTCGATATTATGCTCAATAAAACTCAACTTATGCGTTAACTCAAGTTGCTCAGTAACTCGCCAAACATACTCAATTGTTGCCGCATAGTTCTCGCTTTTATGCTCGTTTTCAGGGGAATAACGGGAAAGATTTAAAAACTCATCAAGTTGAGTACGGTTAAACCTTACTTGCCACTTTAACGCTTGATGACTACCTCCAAATACAACAAAAAGTGATTCTAACGGGTCTTTTACAGCGCCTCCAAAATAGCTATCCCCTGAGCGTTTATTAAATGCTACATTGGCATAGAGCCGCGTTTCGTCCGACACTTGCCTTGAAAGATTCAATGCTGCTTGCGCATTGCCATGTTCACCATAGCCAACAGAAAGCTGGTTACTACGTTTTTTGGTAATAATATTCATCACACCAAGAAAGGCATTACTACCATAAAGCGCGGAGCCCGGGCCTCGGATAAACTCAACTTTATTAATAATCTCAATAGGAATATAAGGGGTATAGACAGAAGCTTTTCCGAATGAGGACTCATTCAGCCGTTGTCCGTCAATCATCACTAATACGTGTCCAGTATCTAAATACACACCCCGGGTATGCTCTTTTGGCACAGCCCCGACCCAATCGCCTCGAGTAGACTGAAAGCCAGGTACAAAATTCATCAGATCATAGACATTGTCGACACCCAAGCTATTTATTTGTTCTGAATTAAAAACAGTAATACTAGAAGGGACCGATGCTCTCGTTTCGTCGGTTTTAGTTGCGATAGAGACATTTACATTCAACAACTCTTCAAATGAAAGCTGGTACAGATCGGAGTCCGCGGCGTCTGATTCAGCGACTACCGCAAAAGGAATTAAGAATAGCGTGGCTTTAATTAAAGCGCTTAAGTTTTTCATATTATACGAGCTCTATGTTCCCACACTTCACTCGTAGTGTTAGATTGCTCTAACCTACGTAGCAGCATATGATTAACTTAATAATACTTGCTCCTAGCCACTACGCAAGTTTTTGATTAGGCTTTTCTTTTACACCTTAAGCTGATGCCAACTTTTTCGCTTTGAAATATTTAAATAAGCCAATTAACGACGCAGCGATCCAAAATAGCTCAATCACAAAGCTTGCGAGGTTAAAGTTATAACAAAGACTAATCAGTAGCAGGATCGCACCACTTAAGTTCATTAAGTTGTACGTTAAACTATCGGGAGATGCCTTTTCCAGCTGTAGCATAAAAAATGCACCAACGACCAAAAAAGTGCCTGTCATACCGATGATATCGAACATTAAATCGATCATGTTTTTTCCATTTTGCAAGACCCAATAGGCTGGCCCAGCTCCATGGGAAGGGTCATTTTCATTCATTGAAACAGCAAAGCCAAACGGCGAGATAGTAACAAATTGGAAAATTCAATACAGGACATTTGTCTGATAACAGCAGAAGGTGAGCTATGAAAATTGAAGTAATCGTTACTTGAAGGTTACCTTGCCACCGATTATTTTCAGTGCTGGCGCACCTCTCACTAGCGTATCACGGGCAAATTCTTGCTCACAATTGGGGCAGTTTATTTGGTTGGTCGTAAAGTCTTGGGTGATCCGTTCTTTGAAACATTTAACTAGGCTACCCTTACCCCCCTTACGATACTTAAAGAGCTGATGGCGACACCCAGAACAATAAATATCAACAGTTCTAACTGGGCCTTTTTTATTGGGTTTTGCCATACCGAATTAACTCATGATCTTTAGTATAAATGCAATGAGCGTAAACTGTAACACGTGATAGCCACCATTGACTAAAAACAGTTTCATCGGGCGTTGCTCAAATATATAGCTTATTCCTAATGAACAGGCGACGAAAAAGATCCCTACACCAAGTCCAACTCCCGTAGCCGCAAGCAAAGAGAGCGATAGATCAAGCATCACCGCCATAAACACAGCGGATAGCAAAGACAGCAGAAATGCAACACCAAAAGTCATCTTCGGATCGCTCGCTTGTAAGTCAAGCTCTGTCAATCCACACCCCTCCATCCACGCTTTTTGAAACAGCATGGGAGAATACCAAATACCACCTAACATAAAGGAAGACAAAGCGGCGAGAATAATTGCCCAAAGGTTTAATGCTTCAAATGAAAGTATCATCGACTAACTCAGCATATTTCATTTTATTTAATAATGAGTATAAGTGAAAACTTACTTATAAACAGGTTTCTTTTGTAATTTCCTCTGCAGTGTTCTTCTGTGCATGTTAAGTTGCCGCGCGGTTTCAGAGATATTACCTTCATTTGCCTTTAAAACTTGCTGAATATGTTCCCACTCTAGTCGTTCTGGAGACATGACTTCTTCAACAATTTCTTGGCCTTTCTCTCCCAATAGCGTTTGTACTATCAAGCTGGTGCTTGCAGGTTTAGTTAAATAGTCGTCAGCGCCCAATTTTATCGCCTCAACCGCAGTCGCAATACTGGCATAACCCGTTAATAATACAATGCGAGCATTTGCATTGAGCTGCTTGATTTGTGTTATGAAGTTTATTGAGTTGGCCTCGCCAAGTTTCATATCCAATAATATGTAGCCGAAAACCTCTTGTTTACACGCCACCTGCATATCTTCAATGGAAGTAACATGTTCAACACTAAATGCTTGTTTTTCCAAGCGCCTTATCAATGTCTGTGCATAAGGCACATCATCTTCTACAAGCAGTAACTTCATCACTTACCCTTGGTAGTTTAATCGTACATTTTGTCCCAAAGCTCACATCGCTTTCAATTATTAGGTGTCCACCAAGCCGTTCAATTGTCGCATGACTGAGCAGCACCGCCATACCAAGTCCTGATTCGCTGCTCACGACATTATGGCCCAATTGCGCTAGCTTTTCTTTTGCGATCCCCTCCCCTCTATCAAGTATGGTGATCACATGTTCTGTCAGTTGTGAGGTAAATATCACGTCGATGTCAGTTTGTTTTGCTTGCTCATTTGCTCGCACACCGTTACTAATAAGATTTAAAATCGAAGGCATCAACATAGGATCATCGCACAGCGCCCCTTGAACATTAGTGATATCGAATCGAAAATGCTGCTGTGGAAATTGTAAATTCGTCAATTCTTTTAACTGCTCAGCAAAATGCTTTATGGTTATCAGTTGTTTAGACGCTGACTTTAAATACTCAGTGAATTCTCTAAAGACATTAAGCTGCTCCTTACATTTCCCAAGAGGTTCTGACATTTCTTGAACACAGGGCTCTTTTGGGTACGACTCATCCAGCTCTTCGTGTAATAGAGCCAAGTGTGCGATTGGCGTGGCGAGTTGATGGGTCGCTTGTGCGGCCGCACTGCCTAATGCGATTAATTGCTCTTGCTGTAACTGCTGCTCTCTTAGCAAGGCGATCGCCCGCTCTTTTTTTCGATTTTGCTTTACCAATATGCTCACCACGGTAACAACAACTATGATAGTGAAAGTAAAGTTAACTAACATACCGAGCAAATGAGTGCTCATGTCCATATGATGAACATGTTCATGAGACATTTTTATATAAAGATAAAGGTAAGCGCCAATCGCCCCAGCCGACACCATCAACATGTTGATAGTTGGGATCGTTACTGCTGCAATAACGGTTGGCAGTACCAACAAAGACACGAACGCATTGGTCGCTCCGCCGGTCAGATCTAATAAAATAGTAAGAAACAAAATGTCCGCCAACAATTGCATTGTCATGCCAATGGGCGCTGCTTCTTTTGTGTTACGATAGGCGTAAATACTTAACAGCTGAAATGCCGACTCCGCAGCCACCACTCCCACCACCGCAACAAAATCAAATTGTTTACCAAATACGACAGCGGCTATGGCAAGCATCACAATTTGGATAACGATTGCCACTGACCGTAACAACAACAGTTGGCCCAATGCAGAATTGGGAGAAAAAGCAATTTTCATGAAAATGAACGGGTCTGAGCTAAGATGAAAAGATTATACCTAATCTAACAAAAATAGGTGTGATCGAGGTCAGTTATATTGCACCAATACACACCATAGCTTCGCTTTTATGGCAATACTGTGAAGGATTTGGTATAAATGAAAAATTGGCCAACTGGTCGGATTAGATTAAGAGACACTATGGTTTATGCAAAAATCACCGGCTGGGGAAAGTGTATTCCACCAGCGAGCATCAGTAATGATGAAATTAGTACTATTGTTGACACCAATGATGAATGGATAAATACGAGAACAGGTATCAGATCTAGACGCGTTAGCCATGTTAGCACTGCTGAACTTGCAACGGTAGCAAGTCAACACGCATTGGCATGTGCAGGACTTGAGGGTAAAGATATTGACCTTGTTCTACTCGCAACCTGTACACCGTCAACTATGGTAGCGAATACAGCTTCTTTAGTACAAAAAAATATTGGTGCTGTTGGTGCTGCGGCGTGTGATACGAATGCGGCGTGTTCGGGCTTTTTGTATGCATTACAAAATGCTACTGCACAGATCCAAGCAGGTATGATTAAAAGAGCTGTTGTTGTCGCTGCGGAACGTATGATTTGGTATGTAAACTGGGCAAAGCGTGACAGCGCAGTATTATTTGGCGATGGTGCAGGTGCAGTCGTGCTTGAAGCAAGTGACGAGCCAACCGGGCTCTTAGGCACTAAGACTGGCTGTGATAGCACAGATAGAAGTATATTGCACATTCCAAACTATGGTACTGATATGGACCGCTGCGCCGGCACTGGGCCTTCTGCTCTGTCTTTTGAAGGACGTGAAATATTTAAGCGTGCTGTAAAAGGTATGAGTGACGCATGTGATGACGTACTCAGCCAAGCACAGTTATCACTAAACGACATAGATGTACTTATCCCTCATCAGGCTAACCTTCGCATCATTCAAGCTATTCAAAATCGCCTAGAAATTGCAGATGATAAAGTCATGGTTAATATCGACAAATACGGTAATACCTCTGCTGCTACAATTGCAATTGCACTGTGTGAAGCTGTAGAAAATGGCATGATTAAACCACACGCTAATATTATGTCTGCGGCATTTGGCGCGGGCTTAACTTGGGCTGCCAGCTATTTGAAATGGGGAGAAAGAACGACTCCAATCGCAAAGTCGGATGCGCGTTTACCAGATTGCAATAAAACCGGCCTTGAATTAGTAGCACCAGCAGTCGCTGCAAGTAAAGCTCAATAAGTAGGCTATTCTCCCTAAGTACTGAAACTTAGAGTTAATTGCTCGATTTTGCCCTTGGGTGGGTGGTAATATTGCAATATTATTATCGCTCATCCAAGGAGTCTACTGTGCTCAAAGCGCATACCGAGATCAGTCAATTAGAACCACAAGTAATTTGGAAGTTTTTTGACCAAATTTGTGCCATTCCCCACCCGTCAAAACACGAAGAACCACTAGCAAACTTTATTGTTGACTGGGCTAAAAGCAAAAATTTAGACGTACGTCGTGATGAAACTGGTAATGTGTTCATCAAAAAGCCTGCGACAAGTGGTATGGAAAATCGTAAGCCCGTTGTATTGCAAGCGCACATTGATATGGTGCCACAAAAGAATGACGATACAGCACACAACTTCGTTACCGATCCAATCAAGCCGTATGTTGATAATGGCTGGGTAACCGCAACTGGTACTACGCTAGGTGCAGACAATGGTATCGGCATGGCATCATGTTTAGCCGTATTAGACGCTGACGATATTAAGCATGGTCCACTTGAGGTGTTACTAACCGTTGATGAAGAAGCAGGTATGAGCGGCGCGTTTGGTTTGCAATCTGGCTGGTTAGAAGGTGAAATCCTGCTCAACACCGATTCCGAGCAAGAAGGCGAGATCTACATGGGTTGCGCAGGTGGTGTAGATGCATCCTTAACTCTACAACTCGCGCGAGAAGTGTTACCCAAACACCATCAAATCTTTGAGCTGTCTCTAAAAGGCTTACGTGGCGGACACTCTGGCGTCGACATTCACACCGGCCGTGCCAACGCCAATAAATTGCTCGCAAGATTCCTAAAGCACCATATCGCAGACTTTGATCTAAGACTTATCGAGATCAGAGGCGGCTCCCTACGCAATGCAATTCCGCGCGAAGCATACGCACTCATTAGTTTTGATGAAGCGCAAATAAGCGAGTTCCAAGCGCTGATTGAAGCTTATGAAACTATCATTAAGCAAGAATTATGTGCCATAGAAACTGGGATCACGTTTGCACTCAGCACTTCAACAACTAGCACATTGCCAATGAGCCAAGCTTCCCAAAGCAAAGTCTTAGCGCTTCTTAACGCTTGCCCTAATGGTGTTGTACGCATGAGCGACGATATTCCAGGTGTTGTTGAAACCTCACTTAATATGGGCGTAATTTCTACTACAGATAACACTCTAGAAGTCCTATGTCTGATCCGTTCATTAATTGATTCTGGTCGCAGTGATGTCGAGGGTATGCTGCGCTCACTGGCTGAGCTGACGCAAGCTGACATTGAATTTAGTGGTGCTTACCCAGGCTGGAAGCCTGATCCAAGCTCAGAAGTATTAGCTATTTTCCGTGATATGTATGAATCAATCTACGGTGAAAAACCACATATTATGGTTATTCATGCAGGTCTTGAATGTGGTTTGTTCAAAAAGCCTTACCCGAACATGGATATGATTTCTTTTGGTCCAACGATCAAATTTCCACACTCTCCTGAGGAAAAAGTAGAAATTTCAAGCGTTGGTCTATATTGGCAGCAAATGAAAGGGATCTTAGAGAACATTCCTGAAAAGCAGTAAAACTAATCTAAAATTAATTATACCAATTCGGTTATTAGACAAACTAAAAGCCCAGCTGACATAGCTGGGCTTTTTATAGATTTTAGACTTTGCGACTAGCTGAACTTTTTCTCAAGATAACTAAACACGGTTCTAAGACCCAATGCCTCACCACCAACAGGTCTTCCCGGTAACGCTCTTACGTTCCAAGCCATCACATCAAAATGTAGCCAAGGTGTCGTGGCAGGCTCAACAAATTCTTTTAGATAAAGTGCAGCTGTTATTGAGCCACCAAACGGCGTCGAACCACAGTTGGCAATATCGGCGATATCGCTCTTGAACAGTGCCTTATATTGAGCAAACAAAGGCAATTGCCAGATAGGATCCGATTTACCCAGACCAATTTCCATTAGCTCAGACGCAATAGCTTGATCTGTAGAATAAAAACCAGGAAGTTCAGTACCAAGGGCAATGCGACATGCACCGGTCAAGGTCGCAAAATCTATCAATAACTCTGGCGCTTCAGTTTGTGCTTCGGCCAATGCGTCACATAAAACCAAGCGTCCTTCGGCATCGGTATTGTCAATTTCAACCGTAATACCTTTACGTGTTTTGATCACATCACCTGGCCTAAAGGCATTGCGAGACACCGCATTTTCTACCGCAGGAATAAGTACGCGTAATCTAACAGGCAGTTTTGCCGCCATAATCATGTTGGCCAGCGCAATAACATGAGCCGCTCCACCCATGTCTTTTTTCATATTACGCATTCCAGACGCAGGTTTTAAGTCCAGACCACCAGAGTCAAAACATACGCCTTTACCAACTAAAGTAAGTTTTGCGTGGTTTTCATCACCCCAACGTAAATCAAGCAAACGCGGAGCATTGTCACTCGCACGGCCTACCATGTGGATCGTTGGGTAGTTTTGTTCTAACAACTCATCACCAATGATTTGCTCAAATGATGCGCCATATTGCTCGGCAAGTTCATCCATTACTTCAGCCATGTGCTGAGGCATCATATCGGCCGCAGGTGTGTTTACAAGGTCTCGTGCAAGATAAATAGACTCCACAGACGCTTTTACCTTGGAATATGTCTTAATATCTTTGATAGCAAGTTTTGCTTCAACCGCCGGTAATTCTTTATACGCAGAGAATTGATACGCACCCAGTAAAAACGCAATCGCGTGGTTTTCAACTTGCTCAGAAGCAGTATCAATAAAATAAGTGCCTTTTGGAAGCTGCTTTGCAAGATCGCCCAATAACCAAAAGTCATCTTCTTCTGAAATCACAATAACTCGTTCTACTTCCCCAGATTCAGCATTCGGAATAAGAATGGTTTTTTGTGATTGAAATTGTGCGGTTTTCACGAAAAGCTGTATCGTGTTTGACTGCTGCGCTTGCCATGACGCTAATTCTGCAGCGGAGAAGATTGAAATGGGTTTACCCATAGCAGATTGAACGAGTAGATTGTTCATGTAGGCCTCAAATTTATTATGTTCGTACTTAGATTACCAAGGCTAAAAAGAAAATTCACTGTTCCTTGGTTTTTGTCGGCTTTTTTTTCAAATTGAATGAGCTAGGCAACACATCTACACCCACTAATTGACCAACCTTAACGATGATCGGAATAGTTATGGGGGCAAAAGGTAAAACCGCAAACACACCAAGCCCAAGCCCTTTAAGAATATCCACAAGCTGGGCATTCGCCGTTTTGAGCTCAGACTTCTGCGCTCGCCCCAAGGTATATCGCTTGTAGATTTCAAGCATCTCTTTAGTTTCTTGTTTCTCTTGCTCTAGTGCGCATTTGAGCGCAATCATCGCCCTACGCAACCTCATTTGCTGTCTGCGTTTACTGATCCGAGCAACGCGCATCGGTGCCTTATGGACAACTTTGATCAGCTTCATTAGTGAACTCAAATATAGTGTTGACTAGAGTCTATCAAAATTATCAGCACTTTAGCTATTAGCCAATGGTACAAATTACCCATTCTAGCCAGCAAAGTTATACGTAAAGTGTGCAAAATAATGAATTAGAGCAAAATCGACCTCAGTTACCATACAAAGATGTACAATAATCATACACGCAAAGACTAGCCGTTCAGGACTGTTCAATTAATCTACAAAAACTGAATAATGAAACTTCACGAAACTCGCTAAGTTTTGAAACGATAAATTTTAAGCTACTGGGTGTTTGTCTTGAAAAGTAGTTAAACGGCTCAAAATTTCACTTTCAACAATAACTTACCATTCAATTTCTGCAACTCTTCTTAGCTTAAACAAAAAGTTATTAAGAAAGTTGCAGTTTTAAAAATCGCTGCTAATTTTAAAAAAGCGCTTGCCAACACACTGCAAATTAAATTATATGTGTATTAAAGGTAAAAATATTAT
>NZ_JAKEVK010000155.1:0-11298 GCF_022398435.1 Pseudoalteromonas sp. Isolate6
TAAAAATGGAAATCGCAGTTGCTATTAAACTTATCGCTGTTGCACTACTAATCGGTTTTGGTGCTATCGGTACTGCACTAGGCTTCGGTAACATGGGTGGTAAGTTCCTAGAAGCATGTGCTCGTCAGCCTGAGCTTGCGCCTTCACTACAAGTTAAAATGTTCATCCTAGCTGGTCTTATCGATGCCGTTGCAATGATCGGTGTAGGTATCGCTATGTACATGTTGTTCGCTCTTTAATATTGCAAAATACCTGAAACGAACAACTGTCAAGTAAGGAGGAGCGGTCGTGAACTTAAACGCCACTCTAATAGGTGAATTAATCGCATTTGTGGTCTTCGTATGGTTCTGTATGAAGTTCGTATGGCCACCACTAAATGGTGCGATTGAAGCTCGCCAAAAGAAAATTGAAGATGGTTTAGCAGCATCTGATGAAGCTGAAAAAGAACTTGAGCGCGTACGTGCACAAGGCGCTGAACAGCTGAAAGAAGCGAAAGCACAAGCAGCTGAAATCATCGAACAAGCTAAGAAGCGTGCTGCGCTAATTGTTGACGAAGAGACAACTCGTGGTCAGCAAGAGCGTGAAAAAATCATTGCTCAGGGACACTCTGAAATTGAGTCTGAGCGCAACCGTGTGAAAGAAGAGCTGCGTTCACAAGTCGCTGCACTTTCTATCGCAGGTGCTGAGAAGATTTTAGAGCGTGAAATCAATCAAGCCACACACAGTGACATCGTTGAAAAACTTGTCGCTGAGCTTTAAGCAGGGGGTATGAGCATGTCTGAATTGACTACTATCGCTCGCCCATACGCTAAAGCGGCTTTTGAACTTGCCGTTGAAAAAGGCACAGTTGAAGCTTGGAATGAAATGCTGTTCTTCGCTGGTCAAGTTACCAGCGACGAACAGGTTCAGGCGCTACTTGGTAGCATTGCTACTGAAACACAGCAGTCTGAAATCATTATCAAGTTATGTGCTGAGCAACTCAACGAACAAGGTCAAAACCTTATCAAGCTGATGGCCGAAAATGAGCGTTTAGCTGCCATTCCAGCTGTTGCAGAGTTGTTTGCTGAATTTAAAGCAGACTATGACAAAGAAATCGAAGTAGATGTGGTTTCGGCAACAGCGCTTGCGGATGATGCGCAAGCAAAATTGGTCGCGGCACTTGAGAAACGTTTCGCACGCAAAGTTAAGCTGAATTGTAGCATCGACGAAGCCATTGTAAGTGGCCTTGTGATTAAAGCCGGTGACACCGTAATTGACGGTTCTGTTCGCGGCAAATTAGATCGTCTTGCGACGTCGCTACAATCGTAATTGGGAAAAAGAGCATGCAACTTAATTCCACAGAAATTTCTGCACTGATCAAGCAACGCATTGAACAGTTTGAAGTTGTAAGTGAAGCGCGTAACGAAGGTACTATCGTATCTGTTACCGACGGTATTATCCGCATCCACGGTCTTGCTGACTGTATGCAGGGTGAGATGATCGAGCTTCCTGGCAACCGTTATGCTATCGCACTAAACCTTGAGCGTGACTCAGTAGGTGCTGTAGTAATGGGTCCATACGCAGACCTTAAAGAAGGCGTAAAAGTTAAATCAACTGGTCGTATCCTTGAAGTACCAGTAGGCCGTGGTCTACTTGGTCGTGTTGTTAACACACTTGGTGAGCCAATCGACGGTAAAGGCGCTGTTGATAACGATGGTTTTGAACCAGTTGAAAAAATCGCACCTGGCGTAATCGAGCGTCAATCAGTAGATGAGCCAGTACAAACTGGTTATAAGTCTATCGATGCGATGATCCCAGTTGGTCGTGGTCAGCGTGAGCTTGTGATCGGTGACCGTCAGACTGGTAAAACAGCACTAGCAATCGATGCTATCATCAACCAAAAAGACACAGGCGTTAAGTGTGTGTACGTAGCGGTTGGTCAAAAAGCGTCAACAATTGCAAACGTAGTACGTAAACTAGAAGAGCACGGTGCACTTGAAAACACGATTGTTGTTGTTGCTTCTGCGTCAGAATCAGCAGCACTTCAGTTCCTAGCGCCATTCTCTGGTTGTACTATGGGTGAATACTTCCGTGACCGTGGTGAAGATGCACTAATCGTATATGATGATTTGTCTAAGCAAGCTGTTGCTTACCGTCAAATCTCACTACTACTTAAGCGTCCACCTGGCCGTGAAGCATACCCAGGTGACGTATTCTACCTTCACTCACGTCTTCTAGAGCGTGCGTCACGTGTAAACGCTGACTACGTTGAGAAGTTCACAAATGGTGAAGTTAAAGGTAAAACAGGTTCATTGACGGCATTGCCAATCATTGAAACTCAAGGTGGTGACGTTTCTGCATTCGTACCTACCAACGTTATCTCAATCACTGACGGTCAGATCTTCTTGGAAACTGACTTGTTCAACGCAGGTATCCGTCCAGCGGTTAATGCTGGTATCTCGGTATCTCGTGTAGGTGGTGCAGCGCAAACTAAAATCGTTAAGAAACTAGGTGGTGGTATCCGTCTAGCGCTAGCTCAGTACCGTGAACTAGCAGCGTTCTCTCAGTTCGCTTCTGACCTTGACGATGCAACGCGTGCACAGCTTGAACACGGTGAGCGTGTAACAGAGCTAATGAAGCAGAAACAGTACGCACCAATGTCTGTTGCTGATATGTCATTATCGCTATTTGCAGTAGAGAAAGGCTTCTTAAAAGGCATCGAAATCAACAAGATTCTTGATTTTGAAGCAAGCCTAATCGCATTTGCTAAGAGCGAGTACGCAGAGCTAATGGCTCAAATCAATGAAACTGGTAACTACAACGCCGAGATCGAAGCGCAGCTGAAAGAACTTCTAGAGAAGTTCAAATCTACGCAAACTTGGTAATGTGTTATTAAGGTGAGTAGGGAACTACTCACCGAGATTCGGAGAGAGAGTCATGGCCAGCGGAAAAGAGATAAAAAGCAAGATCGGGAGTATCAAGAATACTCAAAAGATCACCAGCGCAATGGAGATGGTTGCCGCTTCTAAAATGAAGAAGGCACAAGAACGCGTAGCGTCTAGTCGTCCATACGCTGAAAACTTACGCAAAGTGATCGGTCGTGTTGCTCAGGCTAATCTTGACTTCACTCACCCGTTCTTACAAGAACGCGAAGTGAAGCGAGTTGGTTATATTGTTATCTCTACTGACCGTGGTCTATGTGGTGGTTTGAACTCAAACGAGTTCAAAAAAGTAGTAAGAGACGCAAAAGCGTGGAAAGACAAAGGGGTTGAGGCAACGTTCGCAGCTCTAGGCAGCAAAGCTGCTGGTTTCTTTAAGCGTTTTGGCGGTGAGCTAGAAGCCAAGAAGACCGGGTTAGGAGATACGCCTTCAGTTCAGGATATTATTGGTCCTGTAAAAGTAATGCTTAAAGCATTTGAAGAAGGCAAAATTGACCGCTTATTTGTTGTGTACAACCAGTTTGTCAACACAATGAAACAAGAGCCTGTTATCGATCAGTTATTACCTTTGCCAAAAGCTGAAGAAGATGTATCAGCTCACGCTTGGGATTATCTATATGAGCCAAGCCCAGAGGCGATTTTAGAGACACTATTAGTGCGCTTTATTGAGTCTCAGGTCTACCAAGGTGTAGTTGAGAATGCTGCCTCTGAACAAGCTGCCCGTATGGTTGCGATGAAAGCCGCAACAGATAATGCAGGTGGCCTGATTGATGAGCTACAGCTGGTATACAACAAGGCACGTCAGGCCGCAATCACACAAGAAATTAGTGAGATTGTGAGCGGTTCGGCTGCCGTATAACGCTTCGGCAAAGTTTAATAAGAGGAATAGACATGAGTTTAGGTAAGGTCGTCCAAATTATCGGCGCCGTTGTGGACATCGAGTTTCCACAAGACAACGTGCCAGCCGTATATGACGCACTAAAAGTTACAGAAGGCGACTTAGCTGGTTTGACACTAGAAGTGCAACAGCAGCTAGGTGGCGGTGTGGTACGTGGTATCGCACTAGGTAGTACTGACGGTCTACGTCGTGGTACTCCAGTACAAGGTACAGCTGAGCCAATTAAGGTTCCAGTTGGTACAGCAACACTAGGTCGTATCATGAACGTACTTGGTGATGCAATTGATGAAGCGGGCCCTATTGGTGAAGAAGAGCGTTGGTCTATTCACCGTGCAGCACCATCATACGAAGATCAGAGCAACTCAGTTGAACTTCTAGAGACTGGTATCAAGGTTATCGACCTTGTATGTCCATTCGCTAAAGGTGGTAAAGTTGGTCTATTCGGTGGTGCGGGTGTAGGTAAAACCGTAAACATGATGGAACTTATCCGTAACATCGCAATCGAGCACAGCGGTTACTCAGTATTCGCAGGTGTTGGTGAGCGTACTCGTGAGGGTAATGACTTCTACCATGAGATGAACGACTCAAACGTACTAGACAAAGTATCGCTAGTATATGGTCAGATGAACGAGCCACCGGGTAACCGTCTACGTGTTGCACTAACTGGTCTTACAATGGCTGAGAAGTTCCGTGACGAAGGTCGTGACGTACTATTCTTCGTAGATAACATCTACCGTTATACACTAGCAGGTACTGAAGTATCAGCACTTCTAGGTCGTATGCCTTCAGCAGTAGGTTACCAGCCTACACTAGCTGAAGAAATGGGTGTTCTACAGGAGCGTATCGCATCAACTAAGACAGGTTCAATCACTTCAATCCAAGCGGTATACGTACCTGCGGATGACTTGACTGACCCATCTCCAGCAACGACGTTTGCTCACTTAGATGCGACAGTAGTACTTTCTCGTGATATCGCGTCTCTAGGTATTTACCCTGCGGTAGACCCTCTAGATTCAACTTCACGTCAGCTTGACCCACAAGTTATCGGTCAAGAGCACTACGACACAGCACGTGGCGTTCAGACAGTTCTTCAGCGTTATAAAGAGCTGAAAGACATCATCGCAATTCTAGGTATGGACGAGCTATCTGACGAAGATAAGCAAGTAGTATCTCGTGCACGTAAGATCCAGCGTTTCCTATCTCAGCCATTCTTCGTTGCTGAGGTATTTACAGGTGCACCTGGTAAATACGTATCTCTTAAAGACACAATCTCTGGCTTTAAGGGCATCCTAAACGGTGATTACGATGATATGCCTGAGCAGGCATTCTACATGGTTGGCTCAATCGACGAAGCAGTTGATAAAGCTAAAAACATGTAATTAGGAGGTTGTTATGGCAATGACAGTACACCTTGACGTAGTAAGTGCAGAGCAGAGTTTATTCTCTGGCGAAGTGGCTACGATTCAAGTGACAGGTAGTGAAGGTGAACTTGGTATTCACCCTGGCCACGCGCCACTACTGACTGGCCTAAAACCTGGTATGGTACGTTTGGTTAAAGCAGATAGCTCAGAAGAAGTTATCTACGTTGCCGGCGGTACGCTTGAAGTTCAACCGAAAACAGTTACCGTCCTTGCGGACGTAGCTATTCGTGCGGATGAAATTGATGAGCAAGCTGCTGAAGAAGCTAAACGTGAAGCGCAGGCGCAATTAGCTTCTGGCACTGCAAGCGAGCTGGATTATCAGCGTGCGGCATTGCAGCTTGAAGAAGCTCTTGCTCAACTACGCCTTCTACGCCAGCTGCGCAAATAAGCAGCCGCCTATCTGGTTATCAAAAACCCACGCATTGCGTGGGTTTTTTGTTTGTTATTCAATCCACTCTTAGCTATCCCCAACATAACCCTATATTATTTCCTCACTTTTGCAATTAAGCTCAAAACACTGTTGCTTTTAGGTAAAAATTAGCAATTTAATGGGTTTGTTTGAAACTTATTGTTATTTTGTTGGTATGTATTCGTCAATTATAAGAGAAGAGTTGTTCACATTGAGAGCTATTTAAAATAGTATAGTTTAAAGGCCTTTTGATTGACTAAATATCGTGGCGTGCATAACTTGGATGTATTGTATTAAAGCACCAGCTCTAGTCGCTGTTGAGGCGCTTTTACATACTTACTCTGCTTTTATTCCTGTATCCTCAAAAATAATATGAATATTGTTGCGTTTTGTAAAAATATAGAAAAAATAAAACTGGAATCTTGGACGATATATCCAGATAGACACTTACTTACTGACAACGATAAAATAGAAAGGGAGTTAGAACCGTTACTATTTAGGATGCTGTTATACTTTATTGAAAACAGCAATCGTATTGTCACGCGCCAAGAGTTATCGGACGAGGTATGGCAACAGCCGTATGTGGATGATAATGCGATAAACCGCGCAATTTCAGAATTGAGAAAAGCACTTAAATCAGAAAAGCAACGTGGTCAGACATTAAAAACTCACTACCGTACTGGTTACAGCTTTGTGCTAGATGCTGAGGTTATCTATAAAGGTACGCAGACTGACGCTAGTAATACTAGGCCAGAACCCATAGCGCCAACTATCACTCACAAGCCAGCTCCTAGCTCTGCAAATTTATCGCCGTCACGCACGCCCATTACTAAGTACATCTGGGGAGGAGTGGCTATAGCCATCTGTGTGGTCGCAGGCGTCATGCTCAAAGATCAATTACCTCTAATAACAGAAGAAATTGATCCTTCCTCTGAGCTTGTTAAAAACAAAGAGTACATCACGCAATTAGATAAAGAGATACTAACGTGGAGCAAAGGCTCGGTCGCGTTTCAAGACTTATCTTTGGGTGGAAGGTTTTTAGCTTATTCATTTCTAGCTGAAGGCGATCGTAATTCAGCCTTATACGTGAAAGATATGAAATCCCTACAGAACATCAAACTGGTAGAGCGAGAGGGCGCTAATGTGATGCCGACAGGATGGGCGGCAGACAGTTTACGTTTGTACTATCAGATCAGTAGGATAGGTGAGAATAAGGTATGTGAGCTGTGGTCTGCCACATTCATGCCTGACTCAACAGATGCGGAGCATACTAAAGTTTGGGATTGCCATGCAGAGCGCAGAATGAGTGTGACCAGTGTAGAAAATACACTGTTATACACAAAGTATGACTATCGTGATCGACCGTATATTTCAGCTATCTTTAGTAAAGACCTAGTCAGTGGGACAGAATTTCAAGTTACCTCACCGAATATTCGCTTTAGCGGAGACTTTTACGTTAAGTTATCTAATAGTAAGAACGAAATCTTATTTTTACGCTCTATCAAAAATGGCACGGCTATTTTTAAGGCTAATGCAGATGGCAGTGATCAAGAAATATTAGTGCGATTAAACTACAGACTGCGCTCTGTCGACTGGTCTGATGATGATGCAAAAGTCATGTGGTTTGATGACAATGAAAACAAGCTCATGACATATGAGCTTGCCAGTAAAATAGTATCTAGTGTGTATTTTCCACTCGAAAAGGAAATGCATAGCGCTATGGTGGTGTCAGCTGAGCAGTTAATATTTTCGACAAAATTACTGGATGGTAATATTTATCAGGTTGACGAAAGTACCTCAACGCCGTTGCTCACCCCTTTCTCAGTGTCAGATGTAACAGAGTCCTTGGTGGCACCATTTAACCGTGCAAATGGCGGTATCTTCCTAACAAGGGGCGCAAGAAATCAGTCGCTTTGGAAAATGATTGATGGGGCGCGTACCAAATTGCTTTCACTACCAACGACTGAGATAGTGGACATTGTTTTGTCACCAGATGACAGTCAGCTTCTAGTTGCCTATCAAAATCAATTAGAAATAATCTCAATGGATAATCTTAATATTGTAGAGAGCATCACAGTGAATGACACCATCGCAGATGCAAGTTGGGGGCTCAATGACAATATCCTGATGACGTTGATTAAAGATACTAGTGATGCATGGAGCTATAGCCTAAAAGAGCAAAAGTTTGTGCGTCTAACCAAAAAAGGTATTCATTCTGCTCGAATGATAGATGAAGACTATTTGTACTACTTTGATAAAAGTTACAGACTAATAAAACGAGAACTTGAAAATGGTAGTGAGCAGGTGTTGTTAGACTTGTCTGATATCACGCATCTAAGCTGGTCTATGACGAATGAGTTTGTTTACTTCAGCTCGGGGAATAGTATTAGCAAGATGGATTTGAGAAGCTTAACGGTGACAAAGTTATTGGATGTTGAGCGCAAAACGGATTCTTTTTTTGGTATTTTTACTGGTGCAGTGAAGGGGCAGGTCTACGTTTACGCAAAGCGACTGCAAAATAATCATCTATTAAATGTTTCAGTAGCGAAATAACCTGAAAGTGAGCGAGCTCCAGACTGAGTAGAGCTCGCGAGGTCGCTATTCGTAGCGTAGGCTGTTTGCAGGCCTTGTTGATGCTGTTTTATAAGCGATACTTGCAACCGTAAGCCAAACTATTGTACTGACTAGCATCAGTGCAGTGATATAGATAAACCAAGGTTGCTCAATCCTGATATTAAACCCAGCTAACCAATCCGATGTGACCATATAGGTGAGAGGGAATGCAATTGCTGCACTGATCACGGTCAGCACAACGAATTCTTTTGCAAGTAAGTTCATTAACGATAATTTAGAAGCACCTAATACCTTACGTACTGCAATTTCCTTTTGACGACGATTTGCTGAGAATGAACATAGACCAAAGATACCAACACAAGTCAGTATCACAACTAAGACGGAGAATACTGCGACAATATGGGCCGTTTTACGATCTGATTTGTACAGATTTTCATAGTTGTAATGAACCTCATTCATTGGCAGGTTAAACAAATTGAATCTCGTCTGAGCGAATTCCGTTACTTCGCTTTTATGGATTGGAGTGATAGGGGTGTTAAAATTCAGGACAACATTCCCTTCATTCATCCAGCTATAACCACAGATGAAGAAACTAGGGGATGCTCCATGCTTTGCGGAACCAATTGTCAAATCTGAGACGATACCGACAACCTTTACACGGATCATCAGATCAGATTCCTCGCCAGTGGTAAATGTCCAAGTTTCACCCACTAAGCTTGCCAGATCACTGCCGCCAGCCATACGTGCGACAGATTCACTGATAATAATGCTTGCTGTCTCATTTCCTTGTGTATCAACGGCATGCCAATCAGATGTGTAGGTCGCACTGAAGTCTCGGCCATGAAGTAAGGTTAAGCCTTGTGTTTTCACTGGATCAAAACCTGTACCAATAAAAGGTAGAATAGGCACATCCTGATCTGCACCAGGCCAAAGAAGTCTGGCAGAGGTGTTTATTGATTTAGTCAAAGAGGTGTCAGAAATTGTCGCTGAGTCGACAAATGGTAATTGCGAAAATGCACGTGCCAGGTTGCTGTCCGGGTTATCGAAAAGAACAGCGCGATTGATACCAGAGATTTCTAGACGATTTTCTTTTTGATAACCCGTCTCTATGGTAGTCATATAATTTAATTGCTGATGTAAGATAAATGCGCCAATAATTAGTGCAATGGATAAAGACGCCTGTAATATCATAAGTGCTTTTCTGATCCTTACAGCAGTGGTTCCACGAGTGAGATCACCACTTAAAACACGTTTGGCATCAAATGCCGTTAAGAAGAAGGCTGGGTATAAACCCGCGATTAAGCCGACCACCAAATCAATCCCTAATAAGAATAAAATGCTTACTGGCGTGATATCAAAGCTAAGTTCCTTTTCAATCACTGCATTAAACCAAGGTAATAATGTAATGGCCACAATGGCTGCAAGTATGGTTGCGATGGTTGAGATCACCAAAGACTCACATAAAAACTGTGTGATCAGGCTCTGTTTAGAGGCCCCCATTGCCTTTTTTACACCCACTTCTTTGGCTCTCAATACCGCCTGAGCAGTGCTCATATTGATAAAGTTAATAGAGGCGATAGCGATGAGTAAAAATGTCAGGCCAATGCAGACATCAACGATAAACTGAGAACCATGAACTTTCATCTCAAATCGAGAGTTCGCCGATAGGTAAATATCACTCAAGCGTTGGAGTGAAACTTCAACCATATTTTCGCCACGATAAACTACATCGTTGTATAGCTGCGTGTACTGTGCGGCAATGTTTGCAACGTACTGCTGTTGTTCAACTTTGACATAGGTGAAACTGTCGTTGCCAAGTGGATTTGGCTCACCTAGCAGCTGTACTTGTATGCTTGTCAAAAAGTCTATTTTCAAATGAGTGTTTTCTGGCAAATCTTTGAATATAGCACCTACGGTCCATGTAACTTGCTCATTATCAAGTGTTTTACCCAATACTGACGTTTCACC
Organism: Pseudoalteromonas sp. Isolate6; assembly: GCF_022398435.1. Taxonomy (NCBI): domain Bacteria; kingdom Pseudomonadati; phylum Pseudomonadota; class Gammaproteobacteria; order Alteromonadales; family Pseudoalteromonadaceae; genus Pseudoalteromonas; species Pseudoalteromonas sp. Isolate6. The sequence goes on from NZ_JAKEVK010000155.1 coordinate 10,189, forward strand.
AAAAAGGCGCAAAGCTTGCGATTGGGATAATGCTATATAATTTGGGGTAGTAAGGGTTTTATCGAGATCACCTGCTACCACTTCGAGTGTAAAGAACTCAGCAAAATTTGCCGTGGTTGCATACAAGTTCTCTAATTTGAGAGGACTATCATTGATTTTAATTTCATTGTTAATCACTGGGCTCATGTGGATAAGGTTTAAGATATCCGTAACGCCTTCTACAGCCGAGAAGTGTGGGTTCATTGCGGAACTGCTTACCGGAGCGTTTAGTCCCAGAGAAGGCCAGTTTTGCGCTACACGGTATGTGTGCTCTGGGGCTGGATGAAATTTGTCGTAACTCGTTTCATAGGAAGCATATAAAAAGACTAAAATTGCTGCAGCTAAGCCAAAAGCGAGACCTATAATGTTTAAAATAGAATGTTGGCGGTACTTGTTTAGTAGTCGAACAGCCGTGATGAATTGTAGCTTAAGCACACTCCACCTCCAGCACCTCAATAGGGCGATTATGGTGAATCTTACCATCGAGTAGTTTGATGATTTTATTACCATACTGCGCGTCTTGTTCCGAGTGCGTCACCATTATAATGGTCGTTCCTTCTCTATTCAGTTCACTGAGTAGCTTCATTACCTCAGCACCATTTTTTGAATCTAGGTTACCGGTAGGTTCATCAGCTAAAATTAGCTTTGGGTTTGTTGCCAGAGCACGAGCGATAGCAACGCGCTGCTGCTGACCTCCTGACAGTTGCTGCGGTAAATGATTTGCTCTGTGGGCGATATCAAAGCGTTCAAGCAAGGCATTGACGCGTTCTTTTTGCAGGGCTTTATCTGCGTTGTTATACATCAAAGGCAGTGCAACGTTCTCAAACACCGTAAGTTCATCAATCAGGTTGAAGCTTTGGAAGACAAAGCCTAGATTCGCTTTGCGAATATCGCTTAGCTGACTTTCTTTTAAGTTGGCCAAGTTCTTATCATTAAATAGATATTCTCCCTGGCATGGGCTATCTAGCATGCCCAGTATCGACAGGAGAGTTGACTTACCACAGCCTGAAGGGCCCATAATTGATACAAAGTCACCGCTGTTTATTTCCAAATTTATATCATTAATAGCAG
>NZ_JAKEVK010000156.1:0-11268 GCF_022398435.1 Pseudoalteromonas sp. Isolate6
TTTTATATTCAGTAATATCTCTCGCAGTTAATAGCCGATTCAAGCTCAGACATAAGAAACCAAGCTAAGCTGAGGCTTTACTACAATTTTTACCTTCTCTGACTACCAACATTATGCTGCGCTTATTGCTTAGATTTCTCTATAAGCCATCAATGCAAAATAACCATCTCTCTTCATGTGATGCTCTGAATGGCCATCGATAAATAAGAGTATCTGACAACACTGTCGGCAGTCACACGACTAAAATTAGTTTCGTTGTTGATAGCTGTATATTTTTCACTCACCTTTAGCGGTCAAATTCGTGAGGTGATTAGTGCTAAAGCCCCGATTTTCCAATCACCTAAAACTCAAGCTATAATATTTGGCACAGAATACGACAGTTATAATTTAAGAAACCATGTCGAATAGGTAGTCAAGAAAAGCGAACAGTGAGGTTGGTAACTAAGTTATGGGTTAACGTCTACACAAATGGCAGCGCTTTGTTAAAACTCTTTTATGGCTAGTAAATCGATATCAAACCGTAGCCATCCGATATAAAAACTACTTGAGTAATGTCGCTATTAGTCAATTTTGGTTAACTTACACTCAAAGAACAATGACTATAGATATTCAACAAATCACACTGAGTTTAGAAGAAACGATTGAGCTGTTCAARATAAAAAATTTAATACAGTTAGCGTCTAGAACATTTTCTCAAGATGAGTAGTAGTAAATTAAAATGGTATTACACGATAGAAAATATTGAGAGCCTACTTAATCACCACAGTTCCTTACTCGCAACGAGTGTACTTTTATACAAATCACGAATAAAACAAAATATATCAATAATTTCAAACTGTCAGCAGCTCACTTTCCTGTTAGCCTATGTACCAATCAAAGGTCTTAAAAGTAAAGCATAAATTTTTGATAACCGCCCACTAATTACTGTATAATTCGCAAGTATGTTGAATTAAGAACAGTATATTTTTCACTCTTCTTATTTAAAGCCAATAGCATTAAGTAAACATTCTTTTTAACATCAAGAAATAGCGGTAATTACGTAGTTTTGGAAAAAGAGCATTTTATGAGGTGCTTGCTTTTTAGTCGATTCAGACTGAGCATAGTTTGGACATACCGGATCGACAATATAATTTAGATCGATCAAACACTCTAATCAGCACAATTTTGGGAGACTCTGACTTCAGAAATCCAAAGCGCAGTTGATAGAAATGTTTATGAACACAACATCTTTAGGATTGATATAAAAATGTTGTGTTCGCAGTAATTTACATTGAAACAGTCAAAACACACGGGAAATGACACAATGAGAAACGTTCGCTTAACTAAAGTAGCTGGCGCACTAGCTCTTGCACTTGGCGTATCAGTGAGTGCTTATGCTGCTGACACGTCATCTGCAATGCGTGGTAAAATTACAACGCCAACAGGTGAAGCCGCTGCAAACGTTAAAGTTACAGTTATTCACGAACCAACTGGAACAACAAGTACTTTTCTAACCAACGAGTCAGGTACGTTTATCGCAAAAGGCCTCCGTGTAGGTGGTCCTTATCGCGTAATCTTGGATTCCAACAAGTATTCAGATACACAACTTGACAATATTTATCTAGAGCTTGGTGATACTCACCGCCTAAATAACCAGCTTCAGCCATTACAACAAATAGAAAAAATCGAAGTCACTGGATATAAGCTAGTGCAACAAGCTGGTGGCTCAAGCAGTGTATTTGGTGCAGATACCATTGAAAACGTGCCTAGCTTCAATAATGATATCAAAGATATTGCACGCTTAAACCCACTAGCCAGTATCAATGGTAATGGCGAACTAACGATTGCGGGTAATAACCCAAGAACCAACGGTTTAACCGTTGACGGTATCGGTCAAAATGATGATTTTGGTCTAAACTTTGGTGGTTACCCAACGGCGCAACCACCTGTAGCACTTGATGCAATTGAACAGATCTCAGTTGATACCTCACCTTTTTCTGCTAAAAAAGGTAACTTTGGTGGTGGCACAATCAATGCGGTTACTAAGTCTGGCTCTAATGAATACACCTTTACTGGTTTCTACGAAACTAGCACACCAAGCCTTGCTGGTAAAATAGATAACATCTCAGAAGCCACATACAAAAAAGATGTAAAAGACGCTGATGGTAAAATAATCCACCGCGCAGGTTCTAACATTCTTGATGAAGATGGTCATAGAACTTATGAAGTGGCACGCACAGATCCTATCGTTACCGAAAAGCGTTTGGGCTTTAGTACTGGTGGTGCAATTATCCAAGACAAGCTATTTTACTTCGTAAACTACAACGCTTGGAAGCAAGAGATGGACATGGACTATGGTTTTGATGGTTCAGGTACAGCTCATGAGTTTGACGTTAATGAACAAGATTACCTAGACTTTGTAAATGCTTTAAACAGCGTATACGGTATTCAAGATGAGCTTGGCGGTAATCCTGAAGACACCAGCGATAGCGTTTTGATCAAGCTAAGCTGGAACATTTCAGATCTTCACCGTGCAGACTTTACTTACCAATGGCAAGATGAAGAAGATGCAAGAGGCTTCGCGACAGGTGGCGACACAGTATCAATGGCGTCAAGTCGTTATACCTATACGACCAAATTCGATAATTTCGCTGCCAAATTATACTCTGATTGGACAGATGATTTCTCGACAGAGGTTGGCCTTGCTTATAAAAACGTAACAAACGATAGCGTTACAAACTCAGATCTAGGCAATATTCGTGTAAACCTCTTCGGTGAGCGCGGTGCTGGCTTCCAATTTGGACGCGATAGATACCGTCATGTTAATGAGTCTGAAACCGAAACATACGCGTTTACACTTGATGCAACTTACCTAATGGGTGACCACGAGATTAACTTCGGTGGTCAGTACGAGAGCAAGCGTCTATACAACTTGTTCGGTGAAGACTCGAGAGGTAGCTGGACGTTTGGTAGCATAAAGGATTTTGAAAACAAAAAGCTATTCCTAAACAAGTATGATGACTACAAATTCTCTTATACCAATGCTTATACTAACGATGTCAATGACTTAGCTTATGATGCAACGCGTGAACAACTTGCGCTTTATATTGAAGATAAGTTCTATGTGACTGACGACCTTGAAATGACAGCGGGTGTTCGTTACGAACGCTTATCTTCAAGCGACAAGCCAACGTTAAATACTGCTTTTCAAGAAACGTATGGTTATACAAACCAAGAAAACTTGGACGGCGCAGATATCATTTTACCACGTATCGGCTTCAAGTTTTATGCCACTGAATCACTCACCATTAATGGTGGTGTTGGTCGTTTCCACGGCGGTATCCCAAATGTTTGGTTTAACAACCCATTCCAAAAAGACGGGTTAACGCAGGTTAGCGCAAACCAAGACGCAATCAACGATTACTTCGCTGGCGTTGAGCAAGTTGACTTCACTCGTGTGCCACAGCCAATTCAAGATTCTCTACAGCAAGGTGCTGGTAGCACAGCCTACACAGATCCAAACTTCAAGCTACCGTCAAGTATTCGTGCCCAAATTGGCTTCGAATATGACTTTGATTCTGAGCTTTTAGGCGACGGCTTCAAGTGGACAGCTGAGCTTGCTTATCACAATAAGCAAGATGAAGCGATTTGGAAGAATACTTCTATTACCCCTAAACTTGATGAAAACGGCGATATTGTTCGTTCTGCAACAGGTCGTATCATATATGAAAACAAGTACTCTGGTGAGTTAAGAGACAATTACGACATCATGATGACTAACGCTGATAAAGACGCACGTTCAGTCATCATTAGCACGGCTATTGCTAAAGAGTGGGATAACGGGCTTTATGTTTCAGCAAGCTATACTAACCAAGATGTTGAAGATGTATCACCTGGTAGTGCATCTCAAGCTGATGGAAACTATAAGCATGCAACCACGCACAGCCGTAACGTTGAGTTGGTTGGTCGCGGCCACTATGAAGTTGAGCACAGCTTCAAGTTAAATCTACGTTATACAACTGAATTCTTTGACGGTTACGCGTCTAAGTTTAACGTATTCTTTGAGCGTCGCTCTGGTCGCCCATTTAGCTATACAATGGGGTCTTATAATGACTATGACTTTGGTGATACTCGCGACTTTGCTGGTACCTCTGCATACTTAGCTTACATTCCATCAGGCCCAGATGACGCCAATGTAGATTGGAAAGAATCAAAGTACATGCCTTGGGAGAAATTAGAGACCTTACTTAACCGGGCAGGTATTACTGAGCGTGGCCAATTGCTTGAGCGTAACACAGGCACTCAACCTTGGGTAACTACTATGGATGTAAGCTTTAAGCAAGAGATCCCTGGTTTCTATAAAGAGCATAAAGGCGAGCTTTACATTATGATCGAAAACTTCGCTAACCTACTGAACAGTGACTGGGGTATAGAGAAGAAGCTAAGTTACTCTGATCAAGCTATTTATGACTTTGGTGGCTTAGAAAACGGTAAGCTCATTATCTCTCCTCGTTATAAGGGTGCAGATGTTCGTAACTACTCGACTATCGATAAAGGCGCGTCAGCATGGCAAGCTAAAATTGGTATTCGTTACACATTCTAATATCTAACACGTAATTAGATAATCTCCCAAAGGCCAACGATTGTTGGCCTTTTTTCGTTAATCAGCATTACTTGTATGACTGTTTACTAGTCTATTTTGAAGCACCGCTAACAGTTCAATAAATTTCTCTTTCTGCTCATCGCTAAAACAACTAAGTAGCTCAGCTTCCCAAGCCAATGCAAACGGCGTTAACGTTTGATAAAGCACTCTTCCTTGCTCTGTCACCGCAATAGTTTTTGCACGTTTATCACTTGAACTTACTAACATCTCTATCAACTTTCTGTCTTGTAACTGTTTGATCGCTCTCGAAACTGTCGATTTGTCCATATTTGCCAGTTCACAAATGTGCTTAGCGGTGCTCCCCTCCTTCTGTATTGCGTGAGATAACACCCGCCATTGTGGCTGAGTTAATTCTCCCTTTTGTTCATAGACGTGCGCAAAGTCACTGCTCACTTTTGTTGACAGTGAAACGAGCTGATACGGCAAAAATTCGTTTATATTCAGCAGCTTTTCATCATTTTTAGACATTATTCCACACTCCCAACTGTCACTATAGCTTTACAGGGCGACTAGATGACAAACATTGAAAATACTCTCACATGAGAGTATCTTACTATAAAACATTAAGGAGTCGAGACACATGAGCCAAGAACTTCAATATTTAACTGGGTTTGGTAATGAGTTTGAAAGTGAAGCATTGCCGGGCGCTTTACCTATTGGTCAATTTTCACCGCAAAAAGTAAAATACGACCTTTATGCAGAGCAATATAACACTACAGCATTTACAGCACCTCGTGCTGATAATCGTAGAAATTGGTTTTACCGTATTCGCCCCTCTGTTTTACAAGGGGAATACGAGGCCATTGATAATGGTTTACTGCGCACAGCACCAATAACTGAAGCCGTTACCCCCCCTTCCATGTTGCGCTGGAACCCTATCGAGGTACCACAAGAAAAAACAGACTTTATCAATGGCTTAGTAACGATGGCTGCTAACGGCAGTGCCAACGGACAAAGCGGGATAGGCATTCATGTTTACGTTGCTAACGCATCAATGGAGGGACGTTACTTTTATAATGCGGATGGTGAATTATTATTCGTCCCACAGCAAGGTGAACTCATTTTACATACAGAGTGCGGAAAACTCGCGATTAAACCAGGTGAGATTGCCGTTATCCCTCGTGGGATCAAGTTTAGAGTTGAGTTACTCAGCGATGCAGTGCGCGGTTATATTTGTGAAAACTACGGCAATCCCTACATCCTGCCGGAGCGAGGCCCCGTTGGCGCAAATGGTTATACAAACGAGCGTGATTTCCAATACCCAGTGGCTGCCTTTGAAGACATAGAAGGCGACTTTGAACTGGTTGCTAAGTTCAACGGTAATTTATTCCGCTGTGACATTGGCCACTCACCTCTTGATGTAGTAGCGTGGACAGGTAATAGCGCCCCATACAAATATGATTTAGCACGATTTAACGTAATGAACACCGTAAGCTTTGATCACCCAGATCCGTCAATCTTTACTGTGCTTACTTCTCCATCAGGCACACCAGGTGTTGCCAATGTAGACTTTGTGATCTTCCCACCGCGCTGGATGGTGGCAGAAAATACCTTCCGCCCTCCTTATTATCACCGGAATATCATGAGTGAGTTTATGGGGTTGATCGAAGGAGTCTACGACGCCAAAGAGCATGGCTTTGTACCTGGTGGCATGAGCCTGCATAACTGTATGTCTCCACATGGACCAGAAGCGGATGTCTTTGAAAAAGCAAGCAATGCAGAACTTGCACCGCAGCGTTATGAAAACACGCTCGCGTTTATGTTTGAGTCACGTTACATTATCTCTCCAACTAAGTATGCTTTAGAAGGCAAAGCGCGTCAGCCTAACTATGCTGATTGCTGGAAAGGCATTAAAAAGTACTTTAAAGGAGCATAAAGATTATGTTGAAACTCTATACTTATTTTCGCTCATCTGCGGCCTATCGAGTGCGTATTGCTTTAAATCTTAAAGGATTAGACCACGAGTTAGTCCCTGTAAACTTGCTTAAATCGGAGCAAAACGGCGAGGCATATTTAAGTAAAAATGGTCAAGGGTTGCTTCCAGCACTAGAAACTGAGCATGGCGTTCTTGCACAGTCTTTAGCAATACTGGAGTGGTTGGAAGAAACGCAAAGCGGCCAAGCTTTGTTACCACAAGACCCATGGCAAAAAGCGCAGGTAAGAAATTTTTGCTATGCCATCGCTTGTGATATCCACCCTATTGATAATTTACGTGTACTTAAATACTTATCAAACGAGCTAGGCGCATCTGACGACCAGAAAAACGAATGGTATCGTCACTGGGTTATCGAGGGCTTTAAAAAGCTAGAGCCTATGATAGGCGACGGTCAATTTTGCTTTGGTACAGAGCCTACACTAGCCGACGTTTGTTTGGTGCCACAAGTATTTAATGCGCTGCGTTTTAAAGTGGATATGACTGCATTTCCTAAGATCGCCCGAGTATATGAATATTGCAATACGCTAAGCGCGTTTTCTGATGCTGCGCCTGAAAATCAATTAGACGCACAATAAGGCTATTAAAAAGAGTGATATGCTGAGCATATCACTCTTTCAATTAAACGAATGTTTGTTATTTCAGTGCGCTATAGACATGGTCAAAGTGACCAATAAGGTCATGACCCAGATCAGTCAAATATCCCCCGTCAGGACTGTCAATGACCCCTTTTTCAAATAGCCGCACCGCCGCACCTTGCACACCTTCTGGCGCACTGCTATGAATTTTTATTCCCTGATGCAAACTATGTCTTGGAAATCTAGCTAGTAAGGTCAATTCATCCAATAATTTTTGGTCTAAAGCCATTGTCATTTTTCCTTATTCTTCTATAGTCATTTAACACTCTAGTTCAAAAAACTAAATTTGATGAAGTTTTTAATTTGTTTAATCGCTGTTAATTTGATCTCACTGCCGATTTTGGCTGCAACGCCCGCTGATTTAAGGTTGTATACAGAAATACCAAAGGAAGTGTGCTGGTATGAAGGTAAATCATATAGCGAAGGCGCACTGTTGTTACAGTTTGATATGCTGTTTGTCTGTGCCACAAAAAAATACAACGAAGATAACAGTAAACTTATGTGGGTAAAAGCTGACGCATCTGGTACGCCAATTAGACCTGAAATTTCAAATAAAATTAGGGTAAACTAGGTGTAATATCTCAAGTTATATAGAAGTAGAAGATGACAACCCAAGCAAATAACCCCCTTCACGGTATCAAGTTAGAAGAAATTATTGTAAAACTTGAACAGCAGCTAGGCTGGAAAGAAATGGCAGCCGCCGTAGATATCAACTGCTTCAAAGATAATCCAAGCGTTAAATCTAGTCTCAAGTTTTTGCGCCGCACACCTTGGGCAAGAGCCAAAGTGGAGCAGCTGTATCTAGATACATTTCACGGCTTTCAGTGGCCAGAGATAAAAAAATAATCCGTTTTCTTCAAGCTTATTTGGCTGAATAAAGCGCGTTGTAGGTTTCCTGAAGTTTCTCAAGGATGTGTTTGGGAACATTTTTATTACAGGCTAAGTAAAGTGACGTATTAAACTTATCTAAGGTATATACCGGCTCAAGTAATTGAGCCGTTTGCTCTTTTGCACTTCGAAATCGAAACTGAGCATCACTTAGTATCACCAAGTCAACAAAGTCTTTTCGCGCTTTGAGTAGTTCAAAAACCTTGTCAAAGGAGTTAATCAGGATCAGCTGCCTTCCCTCTTGAAAACCATGTTCCATTAAAAACTGGTGGCTAAAATTATCCCGGATCACTGCAGTTCGATAAACTTGTGCGTCCTCTAATTTATTCAACTTGATTTTGCTTTCACGTAGCGCATAAAAAGATGTGGAAAAAGTATCAATTGGAAATACCCAGTTAAACTCATTTTCGCGAATGGTATTTCTGGCTGTTGAAAATACGCAGGTATCTTCTTTTCTTAATGCGGCATTATAGGCTGCAGGCCATGAAAGTACGTTGATGGTGTAATCCACGCCAGCGCCATCAAGCACGGCCCTAACTTTATCCGCAGAGCGACCAATCAACTCTCCTTTTTCATTAAGGTATTGGAAATCAGGAAAGTTCTCAGTGACAATATTTAGCGTATAGGCAAGCGCACTGAAACTCATCAGTAAAATACAAAGACCAATTGAGTATACACCCATCTGAAACTCTCCCCATAGCTACTTGAATAATATAGTCTTAACTTAAAGGTTGAGCAATTTTTAAAGAGGCTGAATGGTTTTTTTGAAAAGCGTATTATGGGTAACTTATTGAAGTGAATGAGTGATAGACATGGATCCCCACGCCTATCACAGAGCTGTTTAGTTACTTAATTGCGTTAGCTGTTGTTGATAGCATCAATTAAAAATGCACTCAACTTGGCACCTTCTTTGAGCGTCGTTTCTGAGCTTGTTTGACCAACGAGGGAGCTATCGGTAAATGGTGCAATTTCCATCATGTCTGCACCTGTGATTTTAAACTCGCCTCGCAGCGCTTGTAGAATTAGCATCGCTTCGTCTGGAGTCATACCACCCGCTTCTGGAGTACCTGTTGCAGAAGCAAATTCTTCATCTAGTGCATCAATATCGAAGCTGACATAAAGTTCTTCAACGCCATCAGCCTTTAACTGTGTAATAACTTCTTCAACAATCGTTTGTGCACCACGCTCCCTAATTTCATGAGCCCAATGCTGCTTAACACCAAACGTTGACTCCCAATGAGATTTAGGTTTGCCACTAGAGCGGATCCCAAATTGCACTAAGTGGTGTGGTGCAGGCAGGAACTCAAGGATATGCGTACACCAAGAGCCAAAACATAAATCGATACCTAAGCGTTCGACAAGTAAATCCGTATGGGCGTCAAAATGAATAATTGCTGTTTTTACACCGCGAGCACGCTTTGCTTTAAGATACGCTTTTGTTAATGGGTAGCTGATTGAGTGGTCACCACCAATACCAAACACACCTTTATCTGGATAATTTTCGTAAAAACCATCACAAACATCTTCTGTAATAGATAGAGGTGACACGTAATATTCACTCTCAGGATCCGCATAAAGTGCTTTTTGACAGTTGCTGATCGTGCTTTCATTCAAGTATTTATCATGAAGTAAATGTGGAATAACACGCACATCTCCAAGGTCAAACGCATTCGTTTGCGGCTGCTGCTCAATTAATGTCGAGCGCAAAAATAACGGACCCCAGTTGGCACCGCGTAAAATTCCACCACCACAATCTGAACTAATCCCAAGAATTGCCGCTTTATGCTCACTTTCGCCAAGCTGTTCTAGCGATGTTTTCCAAAGAGCATCAATACCTTCTGTTTGCCCGTATAGCTTTTGTCTTAGCGCATCTTTTCTTTCTTTCGCTGTGTTTACTGTAAACACACCATCTCCCGGTGGGCATAAACAGTGCTCAAGTTTTTTATGGAATTGTTTTTTGCTCTCAGACATCGCTATCCCCTCTTAAGTGCATAATCATGCGATCCAGAAAAACCTTCTCCATTACGCATTGTAGTGTGCGTCACATTCAAAATACGGTCGATTTAAAATGCGTAAAAACCATAAATTCAAAATAAAAAACCTTATAATTCATAGGGTTTCATTGATTTCAAACTTAGTTTTTGGAAGGCTTTACCTGTTCGTTAGGTCGTTGTTGCAGCACATATAACAGGTTCAAATAGGAAGTCAACCACAGTACCAACAATGCTCGTTGGCGCTGCGGTTGTTTATTCATAGAGGGCGTTTAGTTATTCGTAGTGGCGTGGAACTTTTGTTTTAATTACAGCGATATAGCCATGCCAACTTGCGTACGCTAGTAACGGCATAATAACGATAAAACCAGCAGTCCCAGTTGCAAATCCTAGCATCACCAAAAACACTAATATACCGCACCATACCACCATAGCGCCGACATTCTCTTTTACCGCATGCATTGAACTGATTACCGCAGTCATGATATCGACTCGACGCTCCATCATTATTTGTGGGGTAAATGCTGAGATTGCAAATACGCAAACCAATAAAATGCCCCCCACAATTGAGCCGAGAGCTAAAAACGCCGAAAGCTGTTCAAACGTTGGGTTAGGAACATTAGGATATAGCGCATGAATGAGTGCTGCCAAGCGCATCCAAACGATCATAATGACCATTAGTAGCACCGCAAATCCCCATTCACCAGCGGGATTGCGAAACATAGATTTAAGGCTATGTGTTAACGTTGGTTTATGACCCTTTTCTAACTCCCACGCGACATCATACAAACCCGCTGCGAAAGCAGGTCCAATAAGTGCGAAGGCGACCGCAGCAGGCAAAATAACCAGATGAGTTCCTGATTGATATACTAACCACATGATAAAGGCGGGGATCAAGGTAAAAATAAGTCCATACACTAGGCTAAGTAATGGCGCATTCGCAATATCTTTAAAGGCTAATGCGAGCCAGTGAAACGGTGCCATGACCGGGACTTTGTTGCACTCAAAGCAACGTGCAAATTCGTTGTCTTTATTTATAGAATGTGTAGCAGGCATAACCATTCCTCATTGTTGCTCTCATGTTAAGGTTTAGTGGAACATCGACAATCCCGCAAGCTATTGTGAGTTATAATACTAACCGCTTTAATTCTCCAACCAATTTGAAGGGTAAATTAT
>NZ_JAKEVK010000157.1:0-11247 GCF_022398435.1 Pseudoalteromonas sp. Isolate6
GTAAAAAAATTATTTTCCGCAGATTTCTGCTGAGAATTCCTGTTACCTTGCTGTAAATTAAAAGAGACGGGTTGGAACGACAATGGACTATCAAAGCCAATATCGTGACTTAACTATTTATTACGACGCACTAAAAAAAGCAACAAAGCAAAGTGAAGCGGTACCAGACACTACAGAAAAGTGGCTGGCACTCGTAGAAACGACCTTATTTGAACTACAAGAGCTTGCTCATATGGAAAAAGCTTATATGCAAAAATCAAGAACGATGAATAACCTAATTGAGTTGGTGTACTCCAGTGCCCCAAGCATGGACTAGCAACTAAAGGTTATTGCTGTTGAGTTTTGCATTGACAAGAGTGCTACTACTAGCACTCTTTTTTCGCTAGAAATAAAGTTTTAACTCCCACTTTTCATACACTATTACAGAACATTTTCAGCAGCTCGCGATGTTTGATTACGTGCGATATAACCGATATAAAGTACCGCGACACACAGCAGCATAGGCACTGATTTTAAGTAAGCAAAATAGTCATAAAAGAAGGTTACTTCCCAGAACACCTTTGCGGTTTCTTCATTTATACCCATTCTATCTAGGTTACGGAGAAAGTTTTCCATTAAGGCAAAAAAATCTATTAACGCTAAGGTCAAAACTAAGAAATGTAATGGCCCCTCCGCATAGTTTTTTTCAAACACAGAGGCACTTCTTCCTCGGGTAAGCAACACCGCAAAAGCCATCCGATGTTTTAGCAAAAAGAGTAATAAAAGGCTGAGTGATAGCTGGATGAAGAATGCACAAGAGTTTCCTATAAAATTGTTATCCACTATCGGATAAATAAAGTTCTCCAGTGTATATACAGCTACCGTTGAACACAAAAATACTACTACAAAGCAAAGCGTCAACAGCTGACTATTTTTGTCTTTGTAAGAGTAAAAGAACAAAACTAACAATAAGATAAATAAAGTAGATTCAAAAATAATTACGCCAAAAGCCGAACCCAAGATTAGCGTAAGAATACTACCTTTGTCCTTCATATTGTCTGGATATAGTCGCGAGAGCGCTTCGGTATCATCTAAAATATCGGCGAGTTTAACTCTGCAGAGGTCGGCAAACTTCATTAACGTACCAAGCTTAAAAGAGCTAACACCATTGAGGTAATTGTCTAGCGTTCGCATGCCAATCCCGAGGTGGCGGCATATATCTTCTCGAGACATCCCGCGTTTATGCTTTAGACCTTTTATTAGCAGTCCTATGCGCTGGCTTACTTCATACTCTTCTGGCGTCTGCATCGACCTACCGTTTCCTGAATCTAATAATTAATCTATTGTTATTAAAAGTGTGATAGCTGCTGGCGGCTCTTCTTACGTGCGAGCAATCCAATATATAACAGAGTAATGCACAATAGTGTCGGAAAAGCTTTTAGATACGCAAAGTGGTCAAAAAAGAACGTAACTTCCCAGAATATTTTAGACGCTTCCTCATCCATACCTAGGCGATCTAAATTACGAAGAAAGTTTTCCATCAATGCAAAGAAGTCTATAAGCACTAACGTTAACGCTAAGAAATACAATGGTCCTTCCACGTAATTTTTCTCGAATACCGAGGCTGATTTACCACGTGTGAAAAAAACTGAAAGTGCCATTCGGTACTTGAGCAGAAATAACAGCAGTAGGCTTGAGATTAACTGGCCACCGTAAGCATAAATATTCTCGATGTAATAGCTTTCAACCACAGGGAAAACAATATTTTTTAAGTAAAATACCATTACTGCATCTAGTGAAAGCACAACTGCAAAAATCAAAGTTAGCGATAAGCTATTTTGATCTTCTTTACATAAATAAACTAAGACAAAAAGTAAAATACAGGTGATCGGCTCAAAAACTGTAGCACTTACTACCGTAGTCATTAGCAAGGCTAGAATACTACCTTTGTCCTTCATATTGTCTGGATATAGTCGTGAGAGCGCTTCAGTATCATCTAAAATATCGGCGAGTTTAACTCTGCAGAGATCGGCAAACTTCATTAACGTACCAAGCTTAAAAGAGCTTACGCCATTAAGGTAGTTGTCTAGCGTTCGCATGCCAATTCCAAGGTGGCGGCATATATCTTCTCGCGACATCCCGCGTTTATGCTTGAGACCTTTTATTAGCAGTCCTATGCGCTGGCTTACTTCGTACTCTTCTGGCGTTTGCATCGCCTCGCGATCCTTCTATATAACCTGTTATTAATACTGAATTCGTTATTGCTAAAGTTACAGTGTAGCTCTAACTTGTAGCGGAGCATTTCTTCGCGCGATAAACCCTACATAAAGTAAAGCGATGCAGAGAAAAATTGGGATTGCCTTGAGGTACTCGAAATAATCATAAAGGAATCTCAGCTCCCAAAATATCTTTGCTGTTTCCTCACTAACCCCCAAGCGCTCCAAATTTCGAATAAAATTTTCCATGAGGGCCAAAAAATCGATAAGCACTAACGTCATTGCTAAAAAATAAATTGGGGCTTCTATGCCATTCTTTTCAAATACAGATGCAGATCTTCCCTGAGTTAAAAATACACTAATCGTCATTCTATGTTTAAGTAAAAACAGTAACATGAGGCTAAGAGTTAACTGCAACCCAAAAGCATAAATATTCTCGAAAAAATAGCTTTCAACAGCTGGGAAAATAATGAACCTCAAGAGGTATGCGACAACGACCTCAAGTGCAAAAATAAAGAGGAAAATGCCTGTGATAGTTTGACTATTCTTATCTTTGTAGCAGCAACAAAACAAAAGTAATAGAAGGAGGAATACGATAGATTCGAAAATAAGAAAATACCCAGCAATAGATCCCAAGATAAGCGTAAGAATACTCCCTTTGTCCTTCATATTGTCTGGATATAGTCGCGAGAGCGCTTCGGTATCATCCAAAATATCAGCGAGTTTAACTCTGCAGAGATCGGCAAACTTCATTAACGTGCCAAGCTTAAAAGAGCTAACACCATTAAGGTAGTTGTCTAGCGTTCGCATGCCAATCCCGAGGTGGCGGCATATATCTTCTCGCGACATCCCGCGTTTATGCTTAAGGCCCTTTATTAGTAGTCCTATACGCTGGCTTACTTCGTACTCTTCTGGCGTTTGCATCGCCCCGCTTTCCCTTTAACCAAAACATCAAATTAACCCAAACATTACATTTTGTTTAATATAAAGACAAGTACATGCTCTAATAGATGAGAGCTGCATAGGTATTGAGGTTGAAACATAACTAGGAGAATAAAATGCTCATGCTTTCTAACTGTGGCAGATGTTTGCAATATGAAATTGAAACGCAGTATTCGAAAGCTACTGCGTTTACATAAGATTTAGCTAATTTTGGATTTGCTGCCTTTTAGTTCGTACTATTAAACCTATATACAGAAGAAAGATACACAAAAATATTGGGACGGCTTTCAAGTATGCAAA
Organism: Pseudoalteromonas sp. Isolate6; assembly: GCF_022398435.1. NCBI lineage: Bacteria > Pseudomonadati > Pseudomonadota > Gammaproteobacteria > Alteromonadales > Pseudoalteromonadaceae > Pseudoalteromonas > Pseudoalteromonas sp. Isolate6. The sequence goes on from NZ_JAKEVK010000157.1 coordinate 3,438, forward strand.
GTAATCAAAAAAGAAAGTTACTTCCCAAAACATCTTGGCAGTCTCCTCATTAACTCCCATCCGGTCTAGATTACGAAGAAAATTCTCCATTAAGGCAGAGAAATCAGTAAAAACAAGTAAAAGTACTAGAAAATATAGTGGACCTTCTGCATAATTTTTTTCAAATACCGACGCGGATTTCCCTTTCGTTATTATTACAGCAATGGTCATTCTATGTTTCAGTATAAACAGTAATAATAGACTGAGTATTAGCTGAGCAGAAAATATGTATGTATTTTCGAGAAAGTTACTACCTATCAGCGGGAATATCATCGTTTTAAGTGCATACAAGGTAATAGCCGATAAAGTAAACACAAATGCAAAGCATAATGTCAAGAGTTGACTATTAATATCATCTTTGGACATTACGACTAAGACTAGTAAAGCGACAGGAAAAAAGAGTTCTAAAACAGTCGCACTAACAAAAGTTGCACAAATTGTTGCGACAATACAGGTTAATAAAGATAGGTTAAACAAACTTTTCATGACACACCTTAACCATTAGACTTTTCATTTGGAGAAACTTCATTTTGAACTCTGGGACCTCCTCCAGTACTCACACCTGTGCCACCAATAACTAGCTTACACAATGAACGACTAAGGACTATTTTTATCGGCTTTTTCTGTGCAGCCTTCATTGTTCTTTTCCTCACTTTTTTCTCCATACAGGCCGGAGAGCTTATCTGTATCTTCTAAAATATCTGATAACTTTACTTTACAGATTTCAGCAAACCGAAGCAATGTCCCAAGCTTAAAGGAGCTAGAGCCATTTAAATAGTTATCAAGGGTCCTGCCACCCACACCTAAACGCCGGCTAACCTCTTCTCGGGTCATCCCTTTTTTGCGCTTTAGCCCACGTATCAGTCGGCCGATACGCTGGCTTACCTCGTATTCTTCTGGCGTCTGCATCGCCCCACCATATCTCTCAATCACCCCAACCAAATTAACCAAAAGTTTACATCCAGTTAAATATAAAGACAAGTAGATGACAGTACTATTTTTAGGTGCACACTCGCAAAACAACCCAAAACAGAAACAAACTTATCATTATATTTGAATTTTTGGTATCAATTGATTTAAGCAACCCTTACTACACCCGCTTATTTGTTATTTAGCAGACCAATAAAATCAATAATTAAAAACACACAGACTTCTCTATTTTTATGGGAAAATCTTCACATTATTGTATGGGCGCAGCATTTGCTTTATTTAAAACCTGCTTACGGCGCGCTGTTATTCCTGCGTATAAAACAAACATGCAGAGCAGATAAGGCACGGCCTTAATATAAGCAAAGTAATCAAACATAAAGGTCAGCTCCCAAAATGGTTTGGCAACTTCTTCATCTATACCTAAATGCTCTAGGTTACGGATAAAGTTTTCCATCAATGCGGCAAAATCAATCAAAGCTAACGTACACGCGAGCGCATAAAGCGGCGCGTCTACTTGGTTTTTCTCAAAAATGCTGGCTGAATTCCCTTTGGTAAACCACGCACCTAAAAACATTCTGTATTTGATCATGAACGCCAGCAGTAAACTCAGTAAAAGTTGAGTCGCAAAAGCATAGATATTTTCAATGTAATAGCTTTCAATAGCTGGGATCAATACAAATTTAAGCCAGTAAACAACGGCGATTTCTAACGAAAAAGCAAATATAAAAATTGCAACAATGCTTTGGCAATTCTTGTCATTACGCGCATAAAAAAATAACAAGATCAGTAGTGCAATGAAGATAACTTCAAATACTAAAACGCTGACAATAGAGCTCATAAATAGCAAAAAGATATTGCCTTTATCTTTAATATTCTCAGGATACAAGCGCTTCAGCGCCTCGGTATCATCCAAGATATCAGCCAGCTTTACCTTGCATAGATCTGCAAACTTTAACAATGTCCCAAGTTTAAATGAGCTCACCCCGTTTAAGTAATTGTCTAACGTGCGCGAGCCTATACCTAAACGTTTACAGACATCTTCTCGGGTCATACCTCTGGTACGCTTTAACCCAAGTATTAACCTACCTATCCGCTGGCTTACCTCATATTCCTCTGGTGTTTGCATTAATCCACTGTCATTTTACGGTATTATTTGAATTAACCCAAACATTACATTTAGTTAAATATAAAGACAAGCCAATCACGACCACATCACATAAAAAGTACATAAATTCAGGGAAATTTTACGTAAATTGAAATATTTTCATCGTTTTTCACTTTATACGGTGCTTTTAGAGACAAACCTTTTTGAGGGTATGCCCCTCATAGCCTTGAGTAATCCGCAGCCGGCGTTTTAAAAAGATCGCTGGGTAAACTAGCTCCTACGCGGTGGTGTGGAGTCCGTATAAGGTGCTTTGTGCAGCGGTTGACGCTTTACAAAGATCGCTGGGTGAACCAGTTCCTACGCGGTGGTGTGGAGTCCGTATAAGGTGTTTTGTGCAGCGGTTGACGCTTTACAAAGATCGCTGGGTGAACCAGCTCCTACGCGGTGGCGTGGAGTCAGTATAAGGGGCTTTGTTCTGCGGTTGGTGCTTGGTAAAGATCGCTGGATAAACCAGCTCCTACACGGAGGGGTGGAGTCAGTATAAGGGGCTTTGTGCTGCGGTTGGTGCTTGGTAAAGATCGCTGGGTAAACCAGCTCCTACGCGGAGGTGTATCGCTGGGTAAACCAGCTCCTACGCGGAGGTGTATCGCTGGGTGAACTAGCTCCAACATGATGGGGGTGTATCGCATAGTTAACCAGCTGCAATATTAAAAGGTGATTGTTATGCTTTACAAAAAAGTACAACTGTTCTATTTTAATAAAAGTACAAGTGTTCTTTTTTAGAGGTCAGGATGAAATTCAGCTACTTTAACGATAAAGACGGCTCGCTTATCACTAAGATAAGTCGTGGTGTCACAGGGCTTATGTGCACGCTTGCGCCACCTATTACTTCGAGGTTAGGTCAGGTATTACTGATGAGTCCGCATGGTAAGCGTCAATATCAGTTTAAAAATAAAAAACCCAATGGTGAGTTCAATATTCTTACCTCGCTCGGTCGCGTTCATGTAAACGTGTTTGGCCTTGGCCCGAAGACCGTTGTGTTAAGTCATGGTTGGGCCGATAACAGCAGTTGCTTTGATACTTTGATCCCAGAACTCGTTGCGGCGGGATTTTGCGTTGTGGCGATTGATCATGTTGGTCATGGACAATCTCATGGTAAGCAAGCCCATTTGCTGGCTTTTGTTGAGGCACTGGATACTTTGATTGAGAAGCTAGAAGCTGATCGCCATGATATCGTAGCTTTGGTGGGACATTCTATGGGCGCTGTGGCGCTGATGAACTTACCGGATTATCGCCTAGAAAATCGCGTGGTTATTAATGTTGCAACTCCCGTGCAGTTTTTTGAGCTGATGTTTGAGCGCGTCGGGCGAGCGGGTATTTCTGAAAAAATGCTACACCAAGTATTGGGCGCTATCACCACAAGGTATGGCACGCATTGGCATTTGATCAGAGATAAATTCCACGACGGTGTACTTAAGTTTGAGCCGACATTTATTCACGATACCGAGGACCGATTTGCGCCATTTGAACACGTAGAGTCGCTTATCGCAGCCGCTCCTGAACGTTTAATCCAAACCTCAGGCCTTGGACATCGCCGCATTTTAGGCGATACTGGCGTTATTCAACGTATTACTCAAAGAATAACTGCATAAGTGATGAACAAAGGCGAGAGAACGAGACAAACCATTTTAGAGCAAGGTATGCGCTTTAGTAGCCAATATGGCTTGATAGAAGTCACTATTGGTTCTATGGCAAAGCTTTGTGGCTTGTCTCGCAGCGGGCTTATCTCGCATTTTGACAGTAAAGAAGATATGCAGTTGGCGATCCTCGATTACTGTGAAGATCAATTTATGCTGCATGTCGTCGCACCGGCACGACACCAAGATCCCCTTGTACAACTCAAGATGCTCTTTTCTATTTGGGCCGACTGGACTCGTGAACTATTTAATGAGCCACATTCAACTTGCCCGTTTATCAAAGCGTTGGTTGAGTTTAATTGCCATACAGACAGCCCTATTCATACCAAAGTTACCGAGCAACATAACCGATTATTTAGCTATATTAAGCATAAAATTGTGCAAGGGATAGAAAGCGGTATTTTTCATCCTGAGCTTGATGCGCAGTGCGCGGCGTACGAGCTATACAACTTGTATCTAGGCCATGCGATAGCGAAAAATACGGTACTAACAGAACATGCCAGCGAGTTGTTTAAACGTAATATTGAGCACTTACTTGAAAGTTATCAAGCTGATCCAAAAACACGGAGCGCATCTGCATGATTGAAATAATCTCTACCCCAACCCGCGATATTGTTGAGCAGCTTACTGAGCTATACATCGCGACTTTTTCAGCGCCGCCACGTAATGAAGAAATAGACCAAGCAGCCATTCGCTTGCTTATGGAAAAGGAAATCGAAGAAGGCGAAGTACGCGTTATTTTTGATGATTCAACACAGCAACTTATTGGTAGTTTGTCGCTAGTGCCAATCGCGCATTTTAAAGATAAGGCGCGCTTTGATCTTACGTCAGGCCTGTACATTTCGAACTTTATGGTTGATGCGAATATTCGCGGCAAAGGAATTGGCAAGCAATTACTGCAAGACACCTTAGCCGCTACTCGCCAACCTATCCACACTCGTTGTCGAGTAGATGCCTTAGCGGTGAATCATTTATTTCAGCGCCATGGCTTTAAATTGATTGCTAATTACACAACAATCATGAATAACTCGGTTGCGGCACGTAATATCTACACCTATCAAGCTGAATAATCTGCAGATAACCTTTGGATTGTCATTGTTGATTAATACATTCACTCTTATACTTTGCCAAAGAGTCGTCGTGTAGAGTAATGAGATGCTGAGGTTTTTTTCGATTGAACACGGTGTAATTTCCGAAATGGAACCAAGCGCCGACACCCCGATTGAAATAGCGATCAAAAACGCCCATTGGATAGATACTATTAATCCCACTGAGGAGGAGCGAGTTGCCCTTGCAAACACGCTAAATATTACCCTTCCTGGTGCGGATGACGTAGAGGAAATTGAAGCCTCTTCGCGCTGTTTTATCGACAGCGAAGGTCTGCATGTACACGCTTTGTTTATGTCTCCCAATGATGGGCGTTTTAATACGGTGACCGTGGCCTGCTTATTACAAAAGAACTGCTTATTAACCATTCGTGATGACGAGCTTGCGGATTTTAGATTGCTGCGACTACGTGCGCGTAAAGGGCAAGTGGCGTGCGATAACCCAAAACAGCTGTTAGTGACTTTGTTCGATCAAAAAGTCGAAAACCACGCGGATATGCTTGAGGATATGCACCACCAGCTTGAAAAGCTCAGTGCCTATGTACTTGAGGAAGAAGACTCAGATCTAGAAGAAGCCGTTAGTCGTATTTCAAGGCTAGAAGATGCCAATGGTAAAGTGCGCTTATGTTTGATGGATACGCAGCGCAATATCTCGTTTTTAATGCGTCATGTGGGGGTGCAATCTGAAGAGCGAGAAACGCTACGGGAAGTCACACGAGATATCGAAACCTTAATGTCGCACTGCGCCTTTCTCTTCGATAAAGTGAATTTTTTGATGGATTCTACGCAGGGTTTTATCAATATCGAACAGAACCAAATTATTAAAACCTTCTCCATTGCCTCTGTCGTATTTTTGCCACCCACTGTGGTTGCCAGTGTGTATGGAATGAATTTTAATAATATGCCAGAGCTAAACTGGGCATGGGGCTACCCTTTTGCCATTGCTATTATGCTACTGTCTGGTTTTGCGCCTTACCTATTCTTTAAACACAAAGGTTGGCTGTGACCTAGAGGTGTAGCTTCATTTCCAGCAGGCAAGGTGTAAATCCCGCTTTTTCATAAGCGCGAATTGCTGCGGCGTTACTACTGTATACATCAAGGTAAAAATCGTTGACGTTTTGGGTTTTACACCAAGCGATTAAGTGCTCCATGATCTCTTGATTCAAACCTTTACCACGATGCTCAGGTGTTACATACATAAAACCAAGATAACCATGCTGCGAATGTTGTAGCTGCTGTTTCGATGCTCTGATCTGCACATACCCTGTCGCCACTATTTGCTCTGACACTACTCCAACAACCACTAACGTATTCGAACAAGTGAGTAATTTTTCGAGATCATAGTATTTGGCGTCTTGCGATTTGATTGCTGCGTTATACGGACGCTCCGCTTCGATCACTTGCTGTTCTAAGTCTAGAAGTGTGGTTAAGTCGTTGATGGTGGCTGCTCTAATTTTCATATTTTTTCCTTAAAAAAAGCCACCTTAGCTTAACTAAGGTGGCAAAGCCACTATCTACAGTGTTAAAAATTGTCAGGGACTACATGAGTTAGCTAAGTATTAATGGTCGTGAGACTCCTCTGCTGCAATACCAAGCCATACTAGTTTTTCTGGTACGTAATCTAGTTCAAACGTGTCTACTAGTTTGGCTTCTTCTAAATCAAACTTTTTGATTTGTTTTGCAATTGGATCGCTCACATATACCGCTTGCTCTGAATGAGAGAATGTAATTTGGAAACCGTGACCTTCTGGCATCGTAGTTAAATCGGCATCGCTAACTTGTACTTCACCTGCTGCTTCAAAATGGTGCTCACCATCATGATCATGACCGGCAAAAATGCTGAGCTTACCTGCTGTATCCATCACTACAACATGCTCACCCGCAAAGCTAAATCCAAAGCTCGCGATGCGATAGTTATCACTTACTTGCCATTCAAGCTTTTCGATATGGCCATGCTCTGGGTCAACCATCAGCACATCATTACCTGCTGATGCGATAAACTGCTCTGCATCATGGTGACCTTTAAGGGTGCCAATTCGCTGCCCGTCAGCAAAGTAATCTGGATTGGCGAGTTTTACTGCACTGAAGCTTTCGCCTTGCTGAGTGATAAGCGCAACACCATCACCACAACCAAATGCCACTGCTTCTTCATTTTGTGCGCTGCCGTGAAGTGCTGGACAGCTTACGTTAAATACTTGCTCTTGATGGAAATGGTCACCATGCGCATGATATAAACCAATTTGCGAAGGTAGAGAAGTTTCGGTTTGAGGGTCTCTGATCGTACTAATTAGAAATTCGCCTCGAGCTTGCGCTGCACCGTGCATGTAAGTGTCATAATGTAGCGCAGCGACTTCGCTTTGCTCGCCGCTAATATGCGCTTCAGTGAACATTGCTGCACCGGCATTCTGTTGACTGTCTTTGTCGCCATCAGAGAATACAGCAATACCCGACTCACCCACTGTAACGTGTGTTGGCTTCACTGATTCTAAATGGAACGAAGCAAGTGCAGGCGCTTCTTCATGAGTATGGTGATGGTCGCCATGCTCTTCCTCATATAAACCACCATCAATAAATTCCACTAAACCTTGGTCTCGTTGCACCAACACAGCAAAGCGGTGATTTTCAGAGCTATATACATATTTTGGATAGTGAGTAACACCAATTGAGTCAATAAGTGATTTATCCGCCGTTGAGTACACATTCACAACGTTACTATCTGCACTAGTGACTATCAGGCGACCATTTGCGTCTGTGATCGCATCTCCATGATCGTGATCATCATGACCATCGTTATCGTTACCATTGTCTTGTGTTGGCGGGTCTACTTTTACGATTGTATGTTCAGTACCACCACAAGCGGAAAGGAGAATTGCGGAAATGGCAACTGCCAAAAGTTTACCTTTTAATACCATGAGAGAGATCCTATTTATATT
>NZ_JAKEVK010000158.1:0-11195 GCF_022398435.1 Pseudoalteromonas sp. Isolate6
TGATAATACAATTCATATTAAATGATAGTAGATTTCAATTTTTCAATTAGCATGAGAGGGAGTTATGCCAGTAAGAAAAATACAGGCTGGATATTGCAACTTAACCGCCAGAGTTCCCAGTACAAAGCTCAATAGAATGGCTGATGCTGAATCATCTCTTGAAAGAGACTTTATATTCTTGTTGGAGCACAATGATAAAGTTTTGCATTTTGAAGAACAGCCATTAACTATACACTTTGGCAAACAGTACTATACACCCGATGTACTAGTTGAATTTACTGATAAGAGCAAAACCCTTTACGAAGTTAAATATCGAGATGAACTTAGTAAAAACTGGGCTAAGCTTAAACCTAAGTATAAGGCAGCCATCAATTATTGCCGTGATAACAACATCCGATTTAAGCTTATCACTGATAAAGAGATCAGAACGCCTTTGCTTAAAAATTTAGAATTCCTCTCTCATTTTTCTCGAACAGTATCTCCCGTCGAAAGTGCTATTGGCAAAGTCTTACTTGATACTCTTATTGACCTAGGCTCTTCATCCCCAAGGGAACTACTTGCAGCATGCTTTTGTTGTCGTATGAAACGTGCTGAAGCGGCACCTATTCTTTGGCGATTAATATCCAATGGCTCTGTTCACACCAATCTAGAACACCCACTTTCAATGCACTCATCACTTACAATATCAAATGATATTTGGGAGACTGTATGACTACTGTACCCTTGAGAGTCGGCTCACCAATTTTATGGCGTGGTGAAAAGCACAAAATAACTAGGATACTCAATTTACAGTACGTACTTTGTGTCAACCAAACCTCTGGAGAGCTAGATAAAGTCCCTGTTAGCGAGATAAGGCCATTTGTAGCCAAACAAATTAATACGACTCCTAAAATTGATCTATCAGATTTAACAGAAAAAGAATGGGAAACAGCTAACAATCGTTTGCGTATTATTCAGAATCTATTAGATCTTGGCCCTAACTGCACCGAGCAAGATGTCGCTGAAACAGCTAAAAAACATGATACTTCACAAGCAACACTTTATCGTTGGCTTAAAAGGTATCGAGATTCAGGCAAGCTCTCATCTCTAATTAATAAAAGAAGAGCTGATAAAGGCGAGTCAAGGCTATCAAAAGAACAAGATAAACTGCTAGACATATGTATTCAGAGAGATTTCCTTAAACTTGAAAGGCCCAATATTAGGCAAGCTTATGATGACTATCTTTTCGATTGTAAAAAAGCAAGCCTTCAACCTTGCTCTCTTGCCTCGTTTACAAGAAGAGTTAATAAAATCGCCCCACAAGCAATAGCTTTACATCGTTATGGGAATAAACAGCTTATCGGTAAACATAGCTCTTCAACTGGCAAATTTCCTGGTGGTACATTCCCATTAGACTGTATTCAAATAGACCACACTAAACCAAATGTGATCCTTGTAGATGACAGAGATAGACAGCCTATTGGCAGGCCATGGGTGACATTTGCTATTGATATATACAGTCGGGTTATTACAGGGTTTTATCTATCTCTAGAAGCGCCTAGCGCAACTTCTGTCGCTCTATGTTTAACGCAGAGCATTTGTAGAAAAGAAAAGTTTTTATTCAATATTGGTATTGACGCATCGTGGCCATGCTGGGGGTTAATGAGAACTGTGCACGCCGACAACGGGCCTGATTTTAGGAGCAAATCAGTCGATCGAGCGTGTCATGAATATTCCATCGCATTGAATTGGAGGCCACTTGGACGTCCTGACTACGGTGGACATGTTGAGCGCTTGATGAGAACGGTCAAAACAGACATATCTAACCTTAAAGGGAGCACATTCCGAAACCCTGAAGATCGGGGTGAATATGATTCGGAAGGAAGAGCTGTGTTTACTTTCGATGAGTTTCATAAATGGCTAACGGTTTATATAACAAAGTACTATCACATGCGTACACATTCAGATTTAAATATGTCACCACTTGCAAAGTGGGAAGAAGGTCTATTCTTTGGTGATGAAATGCCCATGCATGGGTTGCCAGATATAATTGAAGATGAGCGTAGACTGTATCTTGATTTCTTACCTTTTAAGAAACGAACTGTGCAACGATATGGCATCACTATTGACAACGTTACTTATTTCCACCCCTCTATCGCTCGCTGGATTGGAGTAAATGCGCCTACTGATGACAATAAATTTGTTGTTAAATATGAATTACATCAAATTCAATACATATACTTTTTAGATCCCGATACTCAAGAGTATTTGGAAATACCGAGGGTTTATCGCGATGCCCCCAACATGACTCGATTTGAACTATCAAAGATTCAAAAACACCTCAAAAGAAAAGGGGTTCAATCTATTGATGAACAGGCAATTATTCTCGCTCAACGGGAGCTAAAAGAAATAGAAGAGTCAGCAAACAAAGAGACTACTGCAACCCGTCGAATGCGCCAGAGAAAGGCCCAAGCTCCAAAAGCAGTTGCACATGTTTCACCTGCCAACAGCACAGATACCTCACCGGAGAATTCAGAGCTTGACGACTGGGAGGTGGTGAATGCCTACGATGATATTGATTTGGATATGTGAAAATGAACCATTTAGAACCTAAAGTCGCACAGCTACTCAACTTACCGAAAGAAACGCGCATTGCTGAACTGAAGAAAAAGAAATGGATCGGTTACAGTGCAGCAAATAAAGTTCTGGCAAAAATGGAGGATTTACTGAACCATCCTAAAACGCATAGAATGCCAAATCTTTTGATTAAATCTGATACAAACAATGGTAAGTCTTTCTTGCTAAAAAGGTTTATAAAGTCTCACCCATCCTATGAAAACTATGATTCTGAAAGCTTGGTTATCCCTGTCGTAAGTATAGAGATTCCTTCAGAACCAACTCCCGATGTGATTTACTCTTTAATACTTCAGGCCATGCACATCCCTTACAGAGATAGCTATAAGAAAGAAGTTAAATCTCGCAAAGTATTTGATGCTTTTGAAAGGTTTGGGGTTAGGATGCTGATAATTGATGAACTTCATGTGCTAATGAACACAACCAAGCTAAAGAAAGCACAGCTTTTAGATACATTAAAGTACATTGGTAATACGACACAAGTTGTTATTGTCGGTGCTGGTACGATGGAAGCGCACACGGCTATTGTCTCCGATGGTCAACTAGCAAACCGCTTCGAGCCTGCTGTTTTGCCTCAATGGAAATTAAACACTGATTATAGAAAGTTGTTAGCGACGTTTGAATTAATTATACCTCTAGAGCAACCTTCCGATCTGCAGTCACAGCTTATTGCGACCGAAGTATATTCAATGAGTTCAGGTTGGATCGGTGAGATAAATGAAATTCTCACTCGCTCTGCGATTAAAGCCATTAACTCAGGAGAAGAGCGAATCACTCTAGATATATTGAGAAGTATTGATTGGCTAACACCTGAACGCAGGCGTTATACTGGTATTTCTGGTTAGCAAAATGTCTTCTGAAGGTTTGTTACCAGCAAGGCCAAAGCCTTTTGAAAACGAGCTCTTTTTATCTTGGCTAACAAGAGTTGCACGTGCGAATTTATGCGATCCAACTCAGTTTACACAGATAGTTTTATCAGGACTTGATGTTTGGAGTGGTTGTGTCAATGGTAGCTCTTCTCTCCACCCCGAGACAACTCTCAGTCAACTAACAAATGTAGATACCGAATTAATATCAAGTCTATATACAACAAACTACGCTCGACATCATTTTATCGAATTAAATCAATTATTCGCATCCCATTACTTACTACCAGCCAATTGTGCTGGCCGATTATTTACATGCAATTGGATACAGTTTTGTCCGTCTTGTCTGCGTGAGCATAAAGTTGCACACTTCAAAAACCTTTGGCGTATTAGTTTCATGCCTATTTGCTTAATCCATAAATGCGTACTTCATGCTTGCTGCCCAAAGTGCTATAAACCTGTAAATTTCCATCGGGTATCTTACAGTACTGAAGACTGTGCTGAATGCTATAATTGTCGATTTCCACTTTCGTCTGCTGAGAGTCTCACTGTAGCAGATGATAAACACCTACTTTATGTCTGTAATCTCATAAGTGCGGGTATAGAATCTAGCTGGGTCCACATATCGCAAAATAGTCCAGTCCTGATGCCTCTCTTCATAGCAGGAGTCTGGACTTTACTAAAACCATTTTTTCGCTGCAAAACCGCGGTAAGAGTAAGAGAATACTTTGGGCTACAGCTGTCCTATCAACGGAACAACATAAAAACCTTTTGTCACTTCACACCAGTAGAGAGATGTCAGCTGTTATCTTCCATCGGGCTACTTCTTAGGCATTGGCCGGAAACCTTCTTATCCACTTGCTCAAACCTAGAACTAAATAAAATAGCGTTCAACATTAACGAAATAGGTGTGCCTTTTTGGGTTGATACAGTCCTTCGTTATCAGGTGAAGCGACAACCTTATTGGACTAGTGACGCAGAATTTAAGTCTGCGGCAATGTTTTTGAAACGCAGAGGCTATGAAGTTAGTTACCCTAATATTGCGGAAGCACTTGGCTTAGCACGTTCATGCCAACATAACGAGTCGAGAACCCAAATCATCAAATCAATTAAGGCAGGCTATCACTCTACAAAGAAATTTCATTGGAAATAATAACTCCATTTTCAACAAAACGTTCTAGAAAGTGTAAAAATAAGCTTAAGTACTTACCTTAATTCTATAATTGTGAGTGAACAGCCTTCATTTGAAAGTCATTTAAATCCATTACGGGCAATAATAAAACAAAATTCTAGCGCAACACCTATACTGGCCCCGGATTGTTCTGGTTTAAGTTTTCAGAGCTTACTTGAGCGTCCCAATCATTAAAAGCTTTATTGGCTTTTCGATGAAGTTTATCCGCAAATTTCTCAACATCATCGTTATGCTGTAAGCGAAAGCGCGTCTCATTATCTGGCCACCCAGAACGGTCTACAGTAAAGTCTAAAATCACTTTCTTAAGTTGCTGGTTACTAAGATAATCTCCCTCAGTATCGTAGAAGAATAAAACTGAAGTGCTATCTCGATTGCTGCCACTCCCGTCTCGTGCATTCATCTTCTTCTTTTCAAAGTCAACGAAATAGACATGTTTATCTCCGAATGACAATTCCGCGATAACAAATTTCCGAGTCAATTCAAACTTTCGCTCTGGTCCGCTTTGCTCAAAGTCTCTTTTCCCTAACATCAGAAAATCATTATCCCCAATTTCTTTCGGTAAAAACGCATTCAGATAAAAGCTATTTTTTGTTGGTATGCGCCATACGGAAGCTTTCCGCCAAGAGATGTGATATTCACCTTTCAGTGAATGAATAGCGTTTTGGAAAACGTCAAATGCATCAAAGAAACTTGCGCTTCGCTTTTCTAAATCGACTGAACTTTTTTTGACAGACCCCATCGATATTTCTGCTTTTGCAAATTTATCTTGGTTATCATTTCTTAAGTACCCAGAGGCAACTACACCGGCAACTGCTTTTTCTCCCACATATACTTGGATATTCATTACTTCAGGGTCCTTAACTGCCATTTTTTCTATTTTTTTAACTGATAAGCCTAATAGCCCCCCAAAATTTGGCGTATCCTGCTCAAAGTCGAACTCTATATCTAATGTTTCAATTTGAACTTCAGCCATACCTCCTAGTGAAATTGGCAATGGGGAGTTTGGATCATCTAAATCTGTATCTGAAGGAAATGCTGGTTTGTGAATAGGAAAAGGGTTCAAGTAATCAGATTGCTTTCGACCCTCAAATGTTCGACCGTCATTGTCCCTCCCGAACATAAGTTCGTTAAACGGAAATGCGCCACTACATTGATATATTCCGCTAATCAAGAGCGAGCCACATTCAAGCTCATTAGCTTCAACAACCCAGTCTACCTCACCTTGAAGTGGCGGATAAACCTTCAATAGTCTGTGTCCGTTATTTGTTAGAGGAACACTATGAATCGAGTCCGTGTAAATCCTTTCAAATGCTTTTTCAGCAAAGTCAGAATGTCTTATTCTACCAACATGTGGAGCGCATACGTCTGGGATTTTTTTGCGCAGTTGGACGAAAGGCCTATCATCTTTATTTAACTCCATATCAGGATTATAAAGCACCTGTCTTGCTAGCCTTCCTGTAAATGCTGCTTCAACAAGAGAAGTATGTGGATAGTAGAATCTCAATAACTCTGAGCAAGGTATAAATACCTTAATGTTCTTTTTTGTATCATGCCTTATCGCTTCTGCTGTTAAGTAAAAAGATCCGAATATGTCGCTAAACTTATCTCTGAATGACCTGGAATACCATTTATCATCTATTGGTAACTCTGAAAAATTACAAAGCTGAGGCTTATAGTTACGCAGTAGATCTACTCTTATGGAAAATTGATTCTTAACCTCACGCCCTCTCAGCTTTCCGCTAATAATAGGCATTCTTGATGCTAAAAAGCCAAGATTAGAAATATTCACTGGTAAACGATAAGCATGCTCTAAACTTCTTTTACCTTCAATAACCGGCGCTATGATGGTGTCAATTGAAAACTTATCGTCTGACACATTATCAATGCCGATCTTACCAAACCCTAAGATTGTTGACTGTTCAAGTAAGTGCTGAGGCACATGATTAAATGCAAATTCATACAAAGCCGCAACTTTTTTCCTATACATCATTCTCAGCACTTCCTTTTAATGACTTTTTCTAACCGCACAAACTGCGAAAGTTAAGTGCTACTCTGGGCTGGAGAACTTTTGGCCAGAACGCTTTAAGCAGCCTTTCATTAACTAAAGCATTTCCTCGCCAGCAATATCTCCATTTGAATAATTGTGAAAAGCTGTCAATTAGATAGATTTTTTGATTAAAGTCTTCTCGAACCAGAGCTAAAACGGTATCACCCCTTACAGGAACTGCACTCCGTAGCTCATAACCATCTTTGCTCCACCCTTCCCATTTGGAAAAAAAGTACAAATGGTCTTTCCAATTAATACTTAAAAAGTAGTAATCTTCATTCCCAAAATCGGAGTTCAATGAGCAGTATAACTCCTCAAGACAATCGCCCTGTTGCTTCTTATTAGAGACAATATTGTCTACTTCGCGCCAATTTTTCAGGTCAAAATCTTCCGCTGCTTTATGCAAATAGTAGCGCCAACCTCTACTACTCCTATCCCTTTCACGCAAAGCTCTTGCATACTCTTTCAGTGTGGTTTTTAACAGGACTTCTTCAGATAAGTTACCGTGAGCAATATTTAATGTGAAACTCTGTGCTACATGTTTCATATGATTATCCTTTCTTTTGTTGGCACCCACCGCCAAAACAAAACTCATGATGAAAATTAGCATTGATACAATTTGGGCAAATTTTATTGTGGGTCTCAAGGAATTGCCTTACCTACAGTTTTTATACAATGGAATTGCACTCAGTTTCAATACATAAATCTCACTATTCGATAGCAAAGAGCACTATTATCACCTATTGAGCTTCTTACATTCGTGTTTCCATAAAGGAAAACAACTTGCACCTGACTTGGATAACTTTTAGCCTGCTATTATAATTATGTGAATGGAAGGATCTCTCATGTTTAAAGCTATACCAATGACAGCATTGTTGCTTTTGCT
Organism: Pseudoalteromonas sp. Isolate6; assembly: GCF_022398435.1. Lineage (NCBI taxonomy): Bacteria > Pseudomonadati > Pseudomonadota > Gammaproteobacteria > Alteromonadales > Pseudoalteromonadaceae > Pseudoalteromonas > Pseudoalteromonas sp. Isolate6. Next base: position 7,605 of record NZ_JAKEVK010000158.1, read on the forward strand.
ACAAAGTTTTAGTTCTACTGCCCACATTCCTTTCAATTATTACGCTCAAGCACAGGGGTTAACGGGTGAATCGTTGAAAGATGCATTGCACAAAATAATAGATAATCACAAAGTACTGCCATATACGGACCCAAATAACCAAGACTGGTTTGATGGTAAAAATATGGATGTATGGGAAGCGTTGCTTATTGCTGACTCATCCTGTCCCCCTGTAAATCCAAAATGTGGCGAGGTGCATATGCTTTATCTGGATGAAACTCGGCCATTTACAAAGGCTAATAGAGGCTCAGGAAAACATGATTTATGGGATCGTGAGCATGTGTGGCCAAAATCTAGAGGTTTTTCTAAAAAGTCCCAGGCAGGTTACACAGATTTACATCATCTCAGACCTGCGGACCGAAACATAAATGGATTACATAGTAACTATGGGTACGATATCGGCGGAGAAATAATAAATGATAAATTAGCTGATGGTTCAGAAGTACCGACATCAATACGACTAGACAAAGTTAACGAGTCATTTGAACCTTCCGATAAAGCTAAAGGCCAAGTAGCACGTATGCTGTTTTATATGGCGGTCAGGTATGAAGTTAATGAACTGAACGAATATGAAAAAATGCCGGACCTTGTATTAATGGATAAGAATGAAAAGGCTTCACAGCCTTGGATTGGCGACCTTTGTACCCTCCTTAAATGGCACACAGAATTTCCAGTTTCAAACTTTGAAATCGAAAGAAATAATAAGGTCATGGCCATACAAGGGAATAGAAACCCCTTTATAGACAACTCATCATGGGCAAGAGATATTTGGGGGTCAAAATGCCAACAATAACTTATATGAAATGCAATGTAGATGAAAAGCCCCTTCGGCAAGCATTATACTGGATGGATCACTCGGCGAAAGCTTATGTCACTCAAGATGAATCCACCTGGCATATCCATTACGAAGAGACACCAAACATTCCAAACTTTAGGGTTAATTTCGAGCAGCATCTCAATGACTATATTCTCAGACATATGTTAGAGCTAGATCTAGGCGCTCTTAAGGCTGCAATAATTAAAAAATCTCTATTAGGGCTGGCTGAGTAAAATGGAGAGATATAAGTTACTTCCGATGCATTTTAGAGAGCTTGACTCAGGTCAAGTACTTATCTCTAACCTCGTGAACAATTACTTCCTGTTAGAATCAAAAAACGATCTGATTAGCTTAGTGAAAGGGTCAGTCCCCAAGTCTTTATCTAAACCCTTAGAGCAGGGACTATTTATTTCTTCAGAAAGCGACTTCGAATCGAAGGTAAAGTTAACAGCATCAGCTTTTTCGAAAAATTTAAATAGAGATTTGCAAGGCCAGCGTCTTATTATGATTGTACCTACATTGCGATGCGACCATAGCTGTACATACTGCCAAGTAAGCAGAGCAAATCTTAATGATAAAGGTTTTGATCTACCCTTATCTTTAATTCCAAACTTAATAGAGTTTATTCTGAAGGTCGAAACACCCCCCTATAAGATTGAATTTCAAGGAGGGGAGCCATTATTAGCTCTAGATTTCATCAAAATGTTTTATGAACAATTTGCAGAAAAAGTCAGTGAAGATAATTTCAGTATCGTAATTGCTACAAGTTTATCTTTAGTCGATGAGGAAATCTTGGACTACGTTAAAGAAAAGAACATTGGTTTTTCTACATCAATAGATTCGGGCAGTTATGCACACAATAAGCATCGAAGATTAATTAAAAAGAATTCATTTGAGTTAATGAAAAGAAATACCTTACTTATTAAAGAAAAACTGGGCAATGATAGGCTAGGAACCGTTACGACCGTTACTAATGAGGGGTTAAATAGCTTCAATGAATTAGTTGATACTCACATTGAACTTGGGATTCAAGACCTCTTTGTCAGACCCGTAAGTTCATTTGGTTTTGCAGCAGGAAGGTTTTCAAGTGCTGTTTCTGTAGACGAGTTTGTAGACTTTTTAAAAAATTTAATTCTACGACTGATAAAAGAATTTCAACAAGGCCGTGTGGTTATAGAACACTTTTTCTTCATCCACTATAAACGACTGATAAATGCGGCTCATGGTGGGTATGTCGATTTGATGTCACCAGCAGGGTATGCCAAACAGAGTTTAATCATAGATTACACAGGTAATATCTTCGGCAGCGATGAGGCCAGGATGATTTATAGAAGGCACGGAGGCGAAGAATTAGTTTTAGGTACTATTGAAACACGCCAACTTAACCTAGACACTTCATTTTCAAGTAATTTGCTTTCTCAATCGTTTAATTTTGATATTCCTGGGTGCTCTGACTGCGTTTATCAAAATGCTTGCGGCTCAGATCCTATTTATCATATTCAAGAGCAAGGTGAACCTATTGGCAATAAGTCTAAATCAGCTTTTTGCGAATTACATAAAAAGGTATTTGATTTAGTTATAAAATTAAGACAAGACCCCTCAAGTGAATACGTTTTCCAGCAATGGCTTGCATATGAATAAAGTTATGCGAATAGACAATTATTTCAATGAATCTCTTGCTGGAATATTTGGGCCAGCACAGATTGTTAAGGCAGGAGAAAAACCACTTACGACCAGTTTTCTCCCCACGATTGAGGTTACTTCAAATCAAAACAATAATAGTGAACATGAAATCTCTATCTGCTCTTCTGAGATAGATAGACACACCGAGCATGGTGATATTTTGCTATTAGATGGAAAAGGAAATGCAAGGGTAATCTTAAGTAGGACTGCAAACTCGAATACAGTATTGGTAACGGAACAGTGCGATAACCAATGTTTATTCTGTTCTCAACCGCCAAGAAAAATAGATGATAGTATTTTGTACGCTTTTGCAGCTCAGGCAATTATCGCTTTTAACTCCAACGATTATATTGGAATTACTGGTGGCGAACCCTTACTAAACAAGCACCTTTCATTAAACCTCCTGAAAACTTTGAACCATGCAGATTGCCAGTCGCCACTTCACATTCTAACAAACGGGCGTGCTTTCAAGGATATTGAGTTTACGAAGAAATTTAAAAAGCTTATTGAGCATCGGAATGTGATTTTAGGAATTCCTCTTTACGGGACGGATAGTACCACTCATGACAACCTTGTTAACGAACATGGTGCCTGGGAAGAAACAATAGACGGGCTAATAAATGCAGGCAATTCTGGCTTAGCTATCGAATTGAGAATTATCCCTACAAAAATGAATATTGAACAGCTACCAAGCATAGCGGAGATGGCTTTAAATACACTTAACAATATAGTTAGTATTTCTATAATGAACTTAGAGCAAGAGGGGTGGGCAAAAAAAAATTGGAGCTATGTGTATTTACCGCCTCAAGATTATTCCGAAATATTGATTCAGACACTAGCCCTCGAGAATACATATAGAGTGCCAATTAATTTGTTTAACTACCCTTTATGTCAAATCCCTGAGCCCGCTAGAAATCATGCTTGCAAATCAATTAGCGATTGGAAAGCAACATACGATGAAGAATGTTCAAGCTGCCTATTAAGGCCAGATTGTGGTGGTTTCTTCATATCCCAGAAAAATAGATGGACTAACCCAGAACTGAGGATTATAT
>NZ_JAKEVK010000159.1:0-11148 GCF_022398435.1 Pseudoalteromonas sp. Isolate6
GCGTTGATCACATTCTAGACGAAGGGGCACCTGTTCGCGCACTCAGTGATGCTCACGTACAAAACCAGCCCCCCAAATATGGCCAAGTCTATCAACAGCAACACGCACTGAAAGTGACACGTAACGGACAGCAAGTTACGATGACAAGATCTCAAGTTTCAAGCAAAAAAGAACCAAATCCCGTTTCTGAGTTTTTAATTAGAACTGTTGTCATTTTGTCTATCATCACTGCGGTAGGGTTATTGTGCATTGAAGCGTATAACGTAAATCGAAGAGGAGATCCTGCGGCAATGGGGTTAATGATGATGGCGATAGGCATAACTTTCGGATATCACTCAATAATGGGTAGACTTAGCCATTACACGCAACTTGTCAAAACCACTAAGTTCGCTGGTTGGGGCATAAACTTGATTAGTACATTGTTTTGTCTGTTAATCCTCGTTGAATTGTTGTCCAACTTTAGAGGCGATAAGGACGATAGAATCGCCCTTTCTATCGCTTTGATAAATATCTTTTTAATGGGCCGGCTATTCTTTATGTTATATGGGCCTAAAAACAAAAAAGTGCAGTAATACCAATTAGCGTAATTAAAACAACAGCGGACAATAAGCCACCACTAAAATCGGTGGCTTACTACATTGAGCCTGAGCGCCTTCAGAAAATCTGATTTGCCGACTCTTTTGCACTCATTTAAGAATAGCTACGATAAAACTCGCTTACTATGGTGTTATCTGACAGAATTCAACACCATGAGGATCACACCAAACATCACTTTCAACATAGTATGAACTAACTAGAGTTTCTGCGATACGTTCATTATTTTCTTTATACACGAACTCAAGCCTCACCCAGTTACTTTCGTTATCTCTTAGCTTTTCAGCAGTGAAATCTAGTTTAGGTCCTGAACCAGCATATCGATACGTCACCTCGGTGCGACCATCTCTGAAAGTCTGCACAGGGGTAAACCATTTCATTTCTACAGTCCCTGGCTGGTATCCATACGCCCCCAGCTTAGACGCATCAAACCGCCAACGAGTTACAGATACACCGTTGGGGTAAGTTTCTGATCCCAGCTTAGTTTTCTTGATTTTTACATTCTGTTTAACGTTAGGTCTGACGTCTACGTTGATTGAACCACAGTTAAAATCAGAAACTTTGTAGACTTCAATTGTGCTACGTCCCTCATATGGGAAGTTCAGCGTAAAGTCACGAGTTTGCTTAATAGGAATGGTCTTTTCGGTTGCATGAAGTTGCTTGTTCACATAAATTTCAATTTTTTCGCGTTGAAAAAAATCTGCGGCAGGAACCTTAACCGTGTACTCATAATTCTTTTCTGCTTGGGCAAGCCGAGGCCCATTAAAGCTCCATGAGCCTGAGGGCGTGCAAGCCAGAGCATTATATGACATTGAAAGTGCAGTAAAGCCTACGATTGTTGCTAATTTCATTACTTATCCTTTAGTTGGCTATTTATGAAGTTGATGACAACAATGTACCTAAAACGGGATGTCCATATAACTGTTATAAATGACAGGTAACTACTCATGTAACCAATAGGCTCAATGAGCAGTTATTAAGTTAAAACACACTAATATTTACACTTATTATCTAAAATCAGGTATATCTTCCTCACTCACTGCGGTGAGCAAAACTAAAGCTTTGCTCTGGCACCAGCTGACCGCTTAAATCGTTTGGTGTTGAGTAAAACGACACATTTAACATGTCTTTTTGGTTGTCTAGTTCGATATGTGCAAAGCCCCAAGTAAAAGCTTTATTCCAGACTAGGTCGTACTCTGGGTAACGCTTTTCTTGATAGTTAGCAAGCGGTGTATGCGTACCGCGCATTTTTGATGCGGCGCCACTGATAATAAGTGGTAACTTAGGCTTTGTATTTCCGGGAAGTACACGCGAGCAGTCGTCCGTTAACAGTTCCAGATCATGCTCATGGCCTGCAATATATGCATCTGCGTACTCACATAGTTCGGGTAAGATCAAGCGGCGTAATACATGTGCTTCGTCATATTTAGTGCCACCAATCGACCAAATTACATGGTGTCCATATACAATCTTCCATTTTGCGGTTGAGCTTTTAAGTCCATTTGCAAGCCAGGCTAATTGCCTGTGATCTTCCCCATTGACAGGTTGCTCGTGCTTTTCAATGTCTTCAACTTCGGCTTGACCACTTGCCAGTGCACTTGCCAATCCCTGTTCACTACCGTCCGGTTTTAGTGGAATTTCATAATAATGCTGACCAGAGAGCAACATATTGGTATCGAGTACAAAAAATTCTACGTCATTGCCTTTTTCACCAAAGGTATAGCTGTAATAACCTTTGCCATCCATATGAAAATTAGCTTGCTTAGCCATCCACTCGGTCTGTAATTTCACGCCGCGACGAGACGTCTTCCAATCGTGGTTGCCTAATGCTGAGTACACAACCAACTCTGGGTTTTGAATAAGTAGCGGCTTTAGCGGCCCTAGAATCAAGTCATCCATACGCTTTTGGTCATCTTTACCATCATTAGCGGCCGCACCGTCAGGGTAGATGTTATCACCAAGCTGAATAGCAAAGTCGCATGGCTTTTTCTCACACAAAGAGGCCATTGCCTGTCCAACCACCAACGCGCCAGTTTCCTCCGTTGCGGTTTCGGTTCCCGGATAAACATAGATAGGCGCATGATTAAACTCTTCGAGCGGGCGATGTTCTTCTAACCAATCCGCCTTTTCAGCAGCAATAAACTCAGCCTTATTTTTAGGTGATTTAATGTGCTTTGTTTTTGGGTAATCTGGGTGATAGCCGCCATCACCAAAGGCCAAAAAGTTAATACTTTCTGCGGCTTGCGCTGCGCTACTGAGCGCGAATAGTAAAGCTATTGTTGTTATTTTCATTGTTACCACTGCATCCTCCTGCATATAAATAAGATGGGTGTCCTGCTAATACCCTTCTGTTAATACCAAAGCTCGATACGATGGGTGCTTTTACAAGGACACCCACCTTTATTTCTTTCTTAGAAGGACGTTACCGTTACTCCAAGCTCAAATGAACGACCATAGGTTTCGTATTGGTAGTTGTAACGAGTGTCGCCTTGATAAATACTCATCGGCTCGTCGGTTAAATTGATCGCGTTGAAATAAAGCTGAGTTTGCTCGGTATAAAAGTACTTCATGCTGAAATCGAGTTGTAGGTGGTCGTCTTGGAAAACGCGCTGCTTATTCTCTTCAAACAAAAAGCTTTTGCTCTTGTACGACGCACTTAACCTTGCGCTTATTTGGCTATTTTCATAACCAAACATCAGGTTGCCCACGGTGTCAGATTGGTTTGGTAAGTTATCATCAGCGTCAATAAATGTGCCGTTAGCTGAGAACATCAAACCATTTTTAAAGTTCTTCGTGTATGCAAGTTCTACCCCTGTCAATTCAGCGGCGCCGCCATTAACGCTTTGAATAACTTCTTTATAGCCTTGCCACCGACCGTTATCTTGCACCTCGGCTTTGGTAATAAAATTATCGATGTTTTTGTGAAAAACACCCGCAGATAACACGCCAATCGCACCGGGGTAATATTCTACCGAAACGTCATAGTTTGTTGACTTGTATGGGTCTAAGTCTGGGTTTCCGACTTCGGCTTTACGCTCAATTTCAATTTCGCCGTCATCTTCTGTGGTCTCTGTTTCTATGATTTGAAATGCTGCTGCATCTTCAAAGCTTGGACGCGCAAGAGTTTGTGTATAGGCAAAGCGGGTGATCAGCTTATCGCTGATTTCATAGCGTAATGTTAAGTTTGGTAATAAATGGTCGTAGCTATCTTCAACTTGCCATTGGTTGATCTCGACGCGTTCAACGTCATTCACTTCATCATTAATGAGTTCAACACGATTACCACTTGTTGCATAATCTGTGTCTTCGTATCTAAAGCCTGCAATAACATTGAGTTTATCAATGTCGACCGTCAGCATGGCATAGAGCGCGGTGACGGTTTCTTCACTGGTGTATGAGCGACCTTGCGTTTCAATGTCAGTTTCAAGCGAGTTTAGCTCAAGGGCACTGCGATTACCGTAGAAGTAGTCGCGGATCTGGCCGCGACTTAAACCCGGACCAAAGGCCCCAAGCTCATACTCAGGCTCATAGGCGGCAAAGTCTTTCGCCGTTAGGTCATCAAAGCCGCCGTCATATAGCTTGGCATCAACGCGGTTAAACTTTTCACGGTCGGCATATTTACCACCAAATTTAATTTGCGCATTGTGACCAAGTAAAGTGAAGTCTTTAGTTAAATCCAGTCTAAAGCTGGTATTTTCATCTTCACTTAGGTTGTTCTCCCAGACAATTTCATCGATTTCAAAATTGCTAAGCTGCTGGGAAGCTTCATCCGCTGCAAGCGTAGGAGTCTTACCATCCAGTACATACCCTAGCGCAAAGTCTTCTCCAGCAAATGAGGTATCCAAGCGATTTGGCTCGCTTTCATCTGATTTCGAGTAGCCAATGCTGTATTCAATAAACCAATCCTGCACTAAGTTTTCGCCGCCCAAAACCACAGATAAAATGCTTTGCTCTTCATATCTGTCTTTGGTATCTCTATCCATTCCTGCACCTGAGAAATAGGCCGCATTTTGGCTTAGCTCATCGGCAAATACATCGCCTTTGTCAAACTTGTACTCATTGCGTTGACGAAATTCATCGTCAGAAAACTTGCTGTAGAGCGTGCGTAAGTAGTATTTGTTAAACCCTTTGTGATGGACATCAAGATTCAGTGCCGCCCCTAAACGCTCTCGCGTAATACGATAGTGGCGCTGCTCCATTTCCTCAGCACCAAAGAAGCTCACTTCTTCTCCTGAGTTCACATCGTCCATTTCTAGTTCCATCCAGCCGCCATCGGTTTCCATATTATGAGAACCAAACTCACGCTCAAACCAAGATACCGCCGTTGCAAGCCCAACTTCCACCTCTTTGCCTGCGGCATAAATATCGGTGAAGCTAAACGACGCTTTTGGGCTAGTTTCGCTCACCTGCTCATTGTGTGAAGCTTGTAACGTTACACTGTAGCTCTGCCCTTCTCGGTCAAAAGCACTGAGGCTTTTTACTTCGATGCTACCACCCACCGCCGATGCATCCATATCTGGTGTGACCGTTTTGCTCACCTCTAGGCTTTGCACTAACTCACTTGGGATGACATCCATCGCCACTGAGCGCACGCCCGCTTCAGGAGAAGGCACGTTGGCTCCATTGATGGTCACGTTATTGAGATTTGGGTCGATCCCACGGATTGCCACAAAACGGCCTTCACCTTGATCTCGTTGAATGGAAAGTCCAGGCAGACGTTGCAGTGCTTCTGCTGCGTTTTGATCCGGCAATTGACCGATGGAATCCGCGCTGACGATCGACTTAAGTGAGAGAGCATTTTTTTGTCGGTTTAGTGCTCCTGCTTGTCCGGCTCTTTGCCCCACAACAATAATATCGTCCATTTGGCCCGATTGAGAACCAAGCTGTACTTGAACATTAGTGACTTGGTTATCAGTAATCGTGATGCTTTTAGTCACTGTTTCAGCCCCAAGATAACTTATCTCAAGCGTATAATTACCCGCAGGGAGATTGGTTGCGGTAAAGCGCCCGTCTCGCTCAGAGATAAGGGTTCGGTCTAATTCTTTGATCACCACTTTTGCCCCTTGAAAGTGGCTCTTTTGCGATACGGAGCTAACTTGCCCTGTTAGGGTGTTAGCATTTGCAGCTGAGCTTAACGTCAGTCCAGCGCAGATCATAGCAACAGCAGAAAGCGTAAAGCTTGTCGGTAGGTTTTTTTTCATTATTTGCTCGCACAGGTTGAGTAGAATTTTAGCGCCCCGCTAAAACGTCGCGGCTACCCTAATGCGAAAACGTGACGCTTTTATTTCACTTGAGTGCGCTGCAGCCTATAACAGGGCGTTTATGACGGCCGAACGTGTGAATTTGAGCCGATATGACCCCCAAGCCTTTAGGGTTTTGTCAACGGTGCTTAACCTGAGCTATGTATATCAATCGGTTTGCTAGCTGCTGTTATGCAAAAATGTTGCGGTTTTTGTCATAAAAACATCGCCTTTACTGAGCTAAATTGACCCTATAAGCACCAAGCGCAAATTTTTACTATATCGCTCTACATTTTGACTAGACAATAAACATGAAACTTCAGCCTTTTTTACTTCATCAATCGCGGTGGTTGCTACTAGTGCTACTCACACTAGTTGCCATTACCATCACGGCCTATACCTCAGTACTGCGACCGCTGTCGGACGTCAATTGGCTCGATAGCCTTGGTGAAGGTGGCCTCACGCTGATGACACTGATTTGGATTGCGGTGACCTTGCTCACTCGACCAAAAGGGCTCGTCACTAACCTACTGTTTGCAGGGTTAAGTGCCATGTATGTTTCTATGTTGTGGGATTTTTTAGATGAGATGGTGGTGTTCACGCCCCATTATTTAACCAGTTTTGAAGCGATCCCTGCTTGCTTTGGCATGGTGCTGATGAGTATTTCAGCCTATTACTGGTACAAAGAACAAAGCATATTCAATCAAACCCTGATGAAAAAAGAGCGTTTTTATCGTGACCACAGCATGACCGACTTTGTCACCGGCCTCTACAGCGTAGAGTATATGCAAAATCAAGTTCGCCACGAACAATCTCGCCTTGCCAATGACACTAGCCCATTTTGCTTAACGCTATTCGACATTTGTAATTTTGCCGCTTATTCTCGCCAGCATGGTATGCAAAAAAGTAATCAGTTACTGCGCGATATAGCCGATATGCTCTCTTTGAGCATGCGTGAGAGTGATCTGCTGTGTCGTTTTGCAGCGGATAAATTTGTGGTCGTTCACCCACAAACCAATCATGTTCAAGCCCAAGCTTTTGCCAACCGTGCGGCAGAATTTATCGCCCGCCATGCCAACTATGATGACGGTAAAAACCAGCCGCAATATAGTGCAGTGAGATGGAGTTGTATCGAAGTTGATGACAAACACTGCGAATTTGAATCTCTGATAGCAGCGCTTGTGAACGAGCTGAATCAGGCCAAGGAAGCCGCGGCTTAATGTCCTATTTTGAGTGCCAAACAAAACAACTTGCGAGTCGCTATTTTGCACTCCCCTTAGTGGAGCTGGCTTCTCAGCGCGGTGTACATGCAGACATTATTTTGAAAGGCAGTAAGTTGTTTTATACCGATCTGCACGCTAACCCAACCTTCATTAGTTATGAGCAGTTTGAAACAATAGTAAGCAACCTTATCAGTCAGGCGAGCTGTCAGGAAGTCAGTTTTATTTACGGCCAATACCTACTTAATACGCTAATCAGTCACCATGCCGAGCTGCTATTTAATTGCCACAACATACAGCAATTACTCAAAGTACTTCTGCTTAAAGGTTTGGATATACTGCCTTTTTACCACGTTAGAAAACTCCAGACAGAAACAAGCTGCCATTTACTGTTTTCACCCGCCATTGCAGAAGGTAAGCCTGCGGTCACGCGATTTTTATGCGAAACCATGGCAAGCCTTTGTTGTGGCTACCTTAAGTGGCGCAGCCCAGAAGCCACCTTGACATTGCAGTTTCCGTATACAAAACCAAAACAAGTCGCGCAATACTTAAGCCATATACATCTAACTTACAGCTTTGATCACAGTGATTTTGCCGTTGTAATGAGTAACCAAGCTTTAGCTCAGCAACAAATTGGCACTTTTCCTTATTTAGTGGCTCGGCAGTTAAAGGCCTTACCCTCACCACAGCGTGGGTTTCTCGCCCAGCTGCACCGCTTGCAATTAAAATATCCTAAATATCATAGTGAGCAAATCGCCGAAATGATGGGCATGAGCGCTGCAACTTTTAAACGCAAACTCAAGCTGCATCAGACTACTTTTATTAACGAAAAAGACAGACTGCATCGTCAACAAGCCATGTTTTATGTGACTGAGCAAGGCTATTCCAATGAACAAATTGCAACCGCTTTACAGTTTAGCGACATCACTAATTTTCGCCGTGCATTTAAGCGCTGGACGGGATTAACGCCTTCTTATTTTCGTAAAATTTAACTTTATCCCCCATTTTTTCTTCTACACTGAAATGGATCTTGCGGTTACTAGGTCTTTTATAACGTGACTGCGTTTCGATAATCCCAGGGGCTGCTTACCTTTGCTGTTTGATTTTTGTTCTCCTGAGTGAGTTTTGATCGCGGCGCTCGACTTGCCGCATAGTGGGCTAAGCTAAAGTTGAGCAACAAAGAACGAAGCACACTCAGTTGAACCCGAAGGGCAGCGCTTGATTGCCATTTCTACTGTGTTATCGCCAGACTTACATAGAACAACTATGCTACGCTGGCTCTGCCTTGTATAAATGGCAATCAAACTGCTGCAAAAACAAACTTGAAAGATAAGCAGCCCCTTGGCCGAAGCTAAGCACGTTAATTGATAACAAAGAGGATTAAAAACATGAAAGCATTAACGGGCGCTGCAATGGCGATGATGGTTGCGGGTTTAGTGGGTTGTAATAGTACAGAGAATAATTCCACGAGTGCACAAGCTGCGACAGCTGAAACAGATTTAGTGCATTGTTATGATGTCAATGTTTGTGGTGGGCATAATGATTGTAAAACAGCGAGTAATGCCTGCTCAGGACAAGCTTCTTGCAAAGGCACCGGCTTTGTTGCGATGCCGAGTAAAGCATGTAGTGATGTCGGTGGCAATCAAAAAGACGCCTGGGTTGGCAGTGTCGCAAAGGCCGACCTTGTGCACTGTCACGATGTCAACGTTTGCGGAGGCCATAACGATTGTAAAACCGCAAGTAATGCTTGTGCGGGACACGCTTCTTGCAAAGGGACTGGATTTGTCAGCATGCCAGCAAAAGCTTGTGCTGATATTGGCGGCAAAGTGAAAAGCTAATAAGCGTTAACCTCGGCGCGTGTTTATCTATCAAGATTCTGGTTGCGATAGATAAACGCGCACTATGCATTAAAAGAGCGCAATTATGTCAGTACCCTTTTTGGGCTTTGGTCTTGGCCTACGCACGTGTTATTTTGACTCTATTATCGATACCCGACCACAAGTGGACTGGTTTGAGATTATCTCTGAAAATTACTTTGTCGACGGCGGCAAGCCTTGGTATTACCTCTCGCAGATTAAAGAGCAATACCCCATTGTGATGCACGGGGTATCGATGTCGATAGGCAGTACTTCGCCCCTAGATATGAATTACCTTGCCCAACTTAAACGCACCATCGCACGGGTTGAACCCGAATGGGTGTCAGATCACCTCTGCTTTAGCAGCTTAGGCGAATTTAATAGCCATGATTTATTGCCACTTCCCTACACCGAAGAAGCGCTGATACATCTCACCGCAAGAATCAATCAAGTACAAGACTACCTTGAGCGTCCAATGATCTTCGAGAATGTCTCAAGTTATTTAAACTACAAACAATCTGAGCTGACAGAGTGGGCGTTTTTGAGCGAATTGCACCAGCGTACCGGATGTCAGTTATTGCTCGACATAAACAATGTATATGTAAGCTCGCGCAATCATCAATTTGACCCAATGACTTACCTAAACGCCATACCAACACAAGCGGTTGCTCAAATCCACTTGGCTGGCCATAGTGATTTTGGGACGCATATTGTTGATACTCATGACCAACCCATTTGTGAAGAGGTGTGGAGTTTATATCGACAATACACCCAAAATAGATCCCCCATTAACACCATGATTGAGCGTGATGATAATTTTCCTGAACTCGCTGGATTGTTACAAGAGCTGAACTTGGCCAAAGGAATAGCCCCTAGCAGTTGGAGAACATATGGCTGATCTCGTCGCGCTGCAACACGCCTTTATTGCGATGCTAAAAGGCGATGACAGCCAGTTAATGGCTGAAATTGAATATCAAAACGGCCTAAATGTCGCGCAACGTGCGCAAATATACACTAACGCTTACCACATCAGATTAAAAAAAGTGCTAGAACAAGATCATGAAATGCTTGGCTTTTATTTAGGTGATGCACTGTTTGATGAGATGTTTTCGGGCTATCTAGAGCACTTTCCTTCGCGTTCAACTTCATTGCGCCAGTTTGGCGATGCGCTTCCTGAATATTTAAGTCAATTTGAGCCATTTAAACGCTACCCTATTCTCACTGAAATTGCACAATTTGAGCGTACATTACTCAGTGCTTTTGACGCAGAAGATGCGCCTCAATTGGGACTGGTGCACCTACAAAAAATTGCAGCTGCACAATTTCCAAACTTGCAGTTTACCCTGCACCCCAGCGTTCACTTATTGGGATTTACACATAATGCGGTCGACAGCTGGCAAGCGTTAAAGAACAGTACACCAGTTCCTGAAGTGTCGATAAAGCCAAACTACTGGATACTCGCCAGAGAGCGCGATATGCGCACTGGGTATCACTCGTTAACGGAAGCAGAATTTGCTTGTCTACAAAGCATGAACAATGCGCTGCCTTTTAGCTTTGTCTGTGAATACGCGGCCGAGCAAAGTGATGATCTAGCACAAGGCACGGCTATGGTGATGCAGTTGCTACAAAAAGGGCTTAACTTGGGATGGTTTAGTGGCTTTAAAGTTGCCATATAACCAAGATATTCAACAAATCGGCGCAGAAAATGAAGATCAAAGAAAAGTTAAAGCTGTATCAGTTAAGTTTAATAGTGAGCATGGCTTTCGCCTTGGTTGGCTTTTCTTACAATATCTGGCGCTTAGAAGAGACTGAGCGAAACAATAATATCCGTACCGCTTGCTTCGAAATGCTGAAAGAGCTCGCCGAGCTCGAGCAGCTGATTTATCTTTCTCATTACGATAAAGACATGATCAATGGTAATCCGCGCAAAGGGTGGATTAAAGTCGGTTTGCTCAATGACTTTAGCTACCTGACTAATGACGCTATAAAACTAGAAGCATCCACGCTGAGTATGACGTGGAGTGAAAACTGGCAATCAATTCAGACAGAGCCTCAATCAGTAACATTGTTAGTCCAAAACATCGACGAAGTGAGAGGAGAAATCAAAATACTGTTGAGCGATTTAGACTAGCGCCGCGCTCTACTCGCCCTAATACCTTTTCTAGAGGGGGAGCTTATCTAGCTCTATATTTGCTCGAACCACCTCTTCATAGGGGAGCCACACCACAACCTAAAATG